>JAHHTB010000038.1 GCA_020024855.1 Fusobacterium sp. | reverse complement strand
AGATAAAGTTATAGATGGAAGTATCTTAGTTCAAGATGGTATTATTACTAGAGTAGTAGAAGATAAATATAAGGAAGAATTAATAGGAGATAGAGTTGTTAATTTAGAAGGAAAAATGGTTGTTCCTGGATTTGTAGATGTTCATATTCATGGTTGTGATGGTGCAGATCTAATGGATTGTAGCATAGAATCTCTTGAAAAAATGGCAAAATTTGTTGCTAAAAAGGGAGTTACTAATTTTTTACCAACAACTTTGACTGCTCCAAAAGAAGAATTAAAAAGAGCATTAGCTTGTGCTGGTGAAGTACAAAATAAAGATATTGATGGAGGAGCAAATATTTTTGGAGTCCATATGGAAGGGCCTTATTTTGATGTTGCATTTAAAGGAGCACAAGATGAAAGATATATGGTAAAAGCAACTGTTGAAGAATTAGAAGAATACTTAAATGTAAAAAAAGGTGTTTTAAAGATGATGTCTCTTTCTGCAAGTGATGATAGTTATTTAGAGCCTATTAAATATTTAAGAAAAAATGGAGTTATTTGTTCAATAGGACACTCAAATGGATATTATGAAAATGTAAGAAAAGCTGTTGAGGCTGGAGTTACTCATGCAACACATACTTTTAATGGAATGAGAGGAATTAATCATAGAGAGTTAGGGATAGCTGGAGGAGTTTTAGTTTCAGATGAAATAAATGCAGAAATTATCTTTGATGGAATTCATGTTCATCCAAAAGCAGTAGAATTATTATTGAGAGCTAAGGGAACAAATAGGGTTATATTAATAACAGATGCAATGTCAGCTACAGGACTTGCAGATGGAGATTATAAATTGGGAAAATTAGATGTTTATGTAAAAGATAGTCAAGCTAGATTAAAAAGTACTAATTCACTAGCTGGAAGTGTTCTTACTATGGATAAAGCTTTTAGAAACATAATGAGTTTAGGATATTCGATATTTGATGCAGTAAAAATGTCAAGTACAAATGCTTGTAAAGAGTTTGGATTAAATGCAGGTTCAATTCAACTTGGAAAAAGAGGAGACTTTGCTATATTAGATGCAAATAGAGAAGTGGTAATGACTGTCGTTGGTGGAAAAATAAAATTTGAAAATAATTAAATAAAACTTATATAATTAAAGTTATTTTTTGCCAAAATTAAATAATTGACAAAAAATAACTTTTATTTTTTAAAAACTTAAATAAAGGACTTAAAAAAAATAAAAAAATATGCTAAAATCTATGTATAAAGTAAAATTAGAAAAATGAGGGATAAAATTTGAAAAATATAAGTTTAAAAGTAAAAACAAATGATGAATTAATGAAATTTTTGATAGAAAATTTAATAGGAAAAAATAGAAACAATATAAAATCTCTATTAAAAAATGGACAAATTTTAGTAAATGGTGTTAGAACCTCTCAATTTAATCATATTTTATCAGAAGGAGATGAAGTAATTGTATCTGCTTCAAGAATAACGGAGGAAAACTTAAAAGGAATAAAAATAGTTTACGAAGATGAAGATATAATAGCTATTGAAAAACCAGAAGGAATGTTATCAATTGCTACTGATAAAGAGAGAGAAAAAACAGCTTACAATATAGTAAAAGAATATATAAAAGCTAAAAATCCAAATGAAAAGCTATTTATAGTTCATAGACTTGATAGAGGAACTTCAGGGGTAATGATATTTGCAAAAACTGAAGGAATGCAACAAGTACTTCAAACAAACTGGCAAAATTTTGTAAAAGAAAGAAAATATGTGGCAGTTGTTGAGGGAAAGGTTGAAAAAAATAAAGATACAATAGTATCTTATTTAAAAGAGAATAGTGCTATGGTTACTTTCTCAAGTCCAGTTGAGATAGAAGGATCTAAAAAAGCTATAACTCACTATGAAGTTTTAAGAAGAAGTAGGGCTTATTCTTTAGTTGAAGCTGATATTGAGACAGGTAGAAAAAATCAAATCAGAGTACATATGCAAAGTTTAGGGCATAGTATAATAGGGGATAAAAAGTATGGAGCAACTACAAATCCATTAAGAAGATTAGGACTTCATGCAAGAACAATAGTTTTTAAACATCCTAGAACAAATAAGATTTTATCTTTTGAAACAAAAATACCAGTGAGATTTTCTGCTATGTTTAAATCTGGAAAATAAAAATAGAGGAGAAAAAATTGATAGGGATAAGTAGTTGTCTTTGTGGAATAAATTGTAAATATAATGGAAAAAATAATTTAGAACCAGTATTTTTACAACTTTTAAATGAAGGTAAGGTTGTTCCGATTTGCCCAGAACAGCTCGGAGGGTTAAAAACACCAAGAATTCCAGCTGAAATTCAAGAGGATAAAAATAAGAATAGAAAAGTTATCAATAAAGAGGGGATGGATGTTACTTTTGAATATAATCTTGGAGCCAAAAGAACTTTAGAAATTTTAAAAGCTTTAGATATAAAAAAAGTTATATTTAGAAGAAGAAGTCCATCTTGTGGTTGTGGTGAAATCTATGATGGAACTTTTTCTGGAACAACTATTAAAGAAAATGGAATTACAACAGAGTTACTTTTAAAAAATGGAATAAAGGTAATAACAGATGAGGAATATATAAAAAAACTAGAAAATAGATAGTTGAAGTAGAGGTGAACTATGATTTTTGAGGATATTAAAGAGTTTGGGGAAGAAATGCGTTTATTTCATTCTCAGGTGAATTATAGGCTATATTATAGTTTAGGGTGTCATTTAGTTGAGAAAGAAGGGAAAAAAGGAGCTGAATTTAAAGTTTGGGCTCCTAATGCAAAAGATGTTCAATTAGTAGGAAATTTTAATAATTGGGACGGCTCAAAGCATAGGATGTTTTTTAATGGTTATCATGGAGTGTGGAATATATTTATTCCTAATATAAAAGAGGGAGATATATATAAATATAAAATAACTTCAAAGAATAATGAAGTTTTTTTAAAGGCGGATCCCTTTGCTTTTTACTCAGAATTAAGACCAGGTACAGCCTCTATAGTAAAAGATATTACAAAACCATATAATTGGGAAGATGATGGTTGGATGAAGAGAAGGAGTGAATGGAATCCTTTTGAAAATCCAATAAATATTTATGAAATACATCTAGGATCTTGGAAAAGAAGATTAGAGTCAGAGGTAAAAAAAATAGATAAACCTGATTTAGAAAAGACTCAACAGGAATTAAAAGATGAAAGTGGATTTTTAAATTATAAGGAAATTTGTGATAAACTATTACCATATATTTTAGAAATGGGATATACTCATATAGAGATAATGCCTCTTTCAGAGCATCCACTAGATGCTTCTTGGGGCTATCAATCTGTTGGATATTATTCAATAACAAGTAGATATGGAGATCCAAATGGATTTAAATATATGGTAAATGAATTTCATAAGGCTGGAATAGGTGTTATTCTTGATTGGGTTCCTGGACATTTTTGTAAAGATGCCCATGGGCTTTTAAAATTTGATGGAACACCGCTTTATGAATATCCAGATGAATGGAGAAGTGAAAATAAAGGTTGGGGAACAGCTAATTTTAATTTAGCTAGTCCTGAAGTTAGAAGTTTTTTGATATCCAATGCAGTTTTTCTATTTGATATATATCATATTGATGGAATTAGAGCAGATGCAGTTTCAAATATTATATATTTGGAATATGGTCAACCAGAAGTTAGAGGATTGAAAAATAAATATGGAGGAGACGAGGATTTAGAAGCGATAGAATTTTTAAAACTTTTAAATGAGATAGTTTTTTCAAAATTTAAAAATCCTCTTATGATAGCAGAAGAAGCTACAGCTTGGCCACTTGTAACAAGACCAGCTTATGTTGGTGGTTTAGGATTTAACTATAAATGGAATATGGGTTGGATGAATGATATGTTAAAATATATGGAAATGGATCCAATCTATAGACAATACCATCATAATTTAGTTACTTTTTCTTTGATGTATTGTTTTTCAGAAAATTATATATTGTCATTATCTCATGACGAAGTTGTACATGGTAAAAAATCTATTCTTGATAAAATGTTTGGAAATTATGAAGATAAGTTTGCGAGTCTTAGAATGTTTTTAGGATATATGTTTGGACATCCTGGAAAGAAATTAAACTTTATGGGAACTGAAATTGGACAATTTATGGAATGGAGATTCTATGAAGAGCTTGAATGGAAGATGCTCAAATATCCAAAGCATGACAGCATAAAAAGATATGTAAAAGATTTAAATAATTTGTATAGAAAAGAAAGATCACTTTGGGAACAAGATATTACATCTGAGGGATTTAAATGGATAGATCACAGTAATTATCAAGAAAGTATAATCTCCTTTGTAAGAAAGGGTAAAGATGAAAAAGATTTCTTATTGTTTGTTTGTAATTTTACTCCAGTACCACATTTTAACTATTTGGTTGGAAGTGAGTATTTAGTAGATTACGAAGAAATTTTTAATAGTGATAAAGATATATATTCAGGTACTAATATATTAAATGGTGGACTAATACAACCGAAATTGCAAGATAGAAATGGAATACCATATTCTATTGAATTAAATATTCCGCCGTTATCAACTATTATATTAAAACCAAGATTTAAAAAAGAAACAATAAAAAAGAAAATAACAAATTTAAACATAAACAAATAGGAGGGTGTGAGGATTATGAAAAAAGAAATGATAGCTATGATATTAGCAGGAGGTCAGGGAAGTAGATTAAAACTTCTTACTAAGAATATTGCAAAACCAGCAGTTCCTTTTGGTGGAAAATATAGAATTATAGATTTTCCATTAAGTAACTGTACAAACTCAGGAATAGATACTGTTGGTATTCTGGTTCAATATAAACCAAAGGCTTTAAATAATTATATTGGAATTGGAACTTCTTGGGATTTGAATAGAAACTTTGGAGGGGTAAGTATTTTACCACCTTATATGCAAGAAGATGGAGGTTGGTGGTATAAAGGTACAGCTAACTCAATCTATCAAAACATAGACTTCATAGATGATTATGATCCAGAATATGTATTAATTCTTTCAGGAGATCATATTTATAAAATGGATTATAATAAAATGCTTGAGTATCATAAACTAAGAGGTGCAGATGCAACAATAGCAGTTCTTGATGTTTCTTTAGAAGAAGCTAGTAGATTTGGAATAATGAATGTTAAAAATGAAGATGAAATTTATGAGTTCGAAGAGAAACCAGCTCAACCAAAAAGTACTTTAGCTTCAATGGGAATTTATATTTTTAATTGGAAAGTTCTTAAAAAAGCATTGATGGAAGATGAGGAAAATAAAGATTCATCTAATGACTTTGGAAAAGATATTATACCTAAATTATTAGGAGAAGGAAAAAAACTTATAGCTTATCCATTTGAGGGTTATTGGAAAGATGTTGGAACTGTTGAAAGTTTATGGGAAGCTAATATGGATTTATTAGGAGAAAAACCAAAATTTGATATTTTTGATAAAAACTGGAGAATTTATTCTAAATCTACTAATAAACCAAGTCAAGTAATTGGAGATAAAGCTATTATAGAAAACTCTCTAATAACAGAGGGATGTGTAATCAATGGAACTGTTGAAAACTCAATATTATTCCAAGGAGTAGTAGTTGAAGAGGGAGCAGTAGTAAAAGATTCTGTTGTTATGTGTGATAGTATAATTAAAAAGGAAGGTAATGTTACAAGAGCTATTTGCGGAAGAAGAGTAATAGTAGAAGAAGGAAAAAAAGTAACTGGTGATAAAGAAATAGCTTTGATAGAAGAAGATAGATTAGTTAATGAAGATGTGACAAAATAATTTTGGGGAGAGTGAGTAAGTATGTTAAATAATTGTTTTGGAATATTAAGTGCAACAGAAAGTAGAGATAATTTAAGAAGACTTGCAGCTCACAGAGCAGTGGCTTCAATTCCTATTGGTGGAAAATATAGAGTTATAGATTTTGGGTTATCAAACATGGTAAACTCTGGTATAAAATTAGTTGGAATCTTAACACAAACAGACAGTAGATCATTAAGAGACCATATTGGAAGTGGTGGAGCTTGGGATTTAAATAGAAGAAGCAAAGGACTTTATATGTTCCATGATAAAAGAAATCAGTCTGTAAGTTATGATTTACAAATTTTAAAAGATAATAAAGAATTTTTAAGTAGAATAAAAGAGGAATATGTTGTATTTTCATCAACATATCTAATTGCAAATGTTGACATAGAGGATGTAGTAAGACAACATCAGAGAACAGGAGCAGTAGTAACACTTGTTTATAAACATACTAATGAAGCTAATAAAAATTATATTGATTGTGGAGTGTTACAAATAAATCCTAATGGAGAAATTTTAAGTGTAGAAAAAAATAAGGGAGATAATAAAGATGCAAATATTTCTATGGAGATATTTGTAATGAAAAAATCTTATTTAGAATCTTTAATAGATAAAGTATCGTATGCTGACTATGCAAGAAGTTTAAAATCAGTTATTTATGAAAGTTTAGGAAAAATAGATATAAAAGGATACGAGCATAAAGGATATTTAGGTTGTGTAAATTCTCTTCTAACATATTATAATACTAATATGGATATGTTAGATGTTGAGACTACAAAAGAATTATTTTTTAAAGAAGGACGTGCTATTTATAGTAAATCTAAAGATTCTGTTCCAACAAAATATTCAAGAGGTTCGAAAGTTAGTAATTCATTAGTGGCAAATGGTTGTGAGATTTCAGGAACTATAAAAGATAGTATAATTTCTAGATCTGCTGTAATAGAAGAGGGAGCAGAAGTAGAAAATTGTATAATTTTACAAAATTGTAAAATAAAGACAGGATGTAAAATAAAAAATGTTATTATGGATAAAAATGTTGTTTTAGAAGAAGGTACAGAACTTAGAGGAAGTAATATTTATCCATTAATAATAGAAAAAGAAATGGCTAAGTAACTATTTATTTTTTAATATGGAGGTGGAGCAATGAAAGTTTTATTTGCAGCGTCTGAGGCGGCTCCTTTCTTAAAAACAGGTGGACTTGCTGATGTAGCATATGCATTACCAAAGGCACTAAAAAAAATAGCAGTTGATGTGAGAGTAATTCTTCCAAAGTATGGAAAAATAGCAGATAAATTTAAAAAAGAAATGAAAAAAGTTGCAGAGTTTAAAGTTCAAGTAGGATGGAGAAATCAATATTGTGGGTTAGAGTCCTTAGAATATGATGGTATTACTTTTTATTTTATAGATAATGAGTATTATTTTAAGAGAGAAGAACCTTATGGACATTTTGATGATGGAGAAATATTTACATTTTTTTCAAGAGCTGTTCTTGAAACTGTAAAATACTTAAAAGATTTTAAACCTAATGTTATTCATTGTAATGACTGGCATACAGGTGTAATTCCACTACTATTGAAAACTCACTATGCTTATGATGTGAGATATCAAGGAATAAAAACAATTTATACTATTCATAATTTAAAATATCAAGGAGTATTTTCAAAGGCAGTTTTAGGAGAGTTGTTAAATCTTGATGATTCTTTCTATTCTGAGGATAAAATTAAATTTTATGATGGAATTTCTTTTATGAAAGCTGGAATAATGTATTCTGATATAGTTAATACAGTAAGTAAATCTTATTCTGAAGAGATAAGAACTCCATATTTTGGAGAAAATCTTGATGGACTTTTAAATGGAATAAGTTATAAATTATATGGTATTGTAAATGGAATAGACTATGAAGAACATAATCCGCTTACAAATAAACATATATTTAAACAGTATGATAAAGAGACTTTGGATTATAAAGTTGTTAATAAGTTAAAATTACAAGAGGAACTAGGACTTCCAATAAGAGATGATGTTCCAATGATTGGGCTTGTATCAAGACTTGTTTCTCAAAAAGGATTAGATTTAATAACAAGAGTTATGGATGATATATTGAGATTGGACGTTCAATTTGTTGTTGTGGGAACTGGAGATAAATCTTATGAAGATATGTTTAGATATTATAATTATAAATATAAGAAAAAAATGTTTGGATACATAGGGTTTGACAGTAATCTTGCAGCACAAGTTTATGCAGGTTCAGATATTTTTCTAATGCCTTCACAATTTGAACCTTGTGGAATTGGTCAGTTGATAGCTTTAAGATATGGAACATTACCAATAGTTAGAGAAACTGGAGGTCTGAAGGATACAGTAACTTCATATAATAAATATAAGGGAACAGGAAATGGTTTTTCTTTTACAAATTATAATGCTCATGATATGTTACATGTGATAGAAGAAGCTGTAGAACTATATAAAAATAAAAAAGTATGGAGAAAATTACAAGAAAATGCTATGGATTCGGAAATAAGTTGGAAAGAATCTGCTCTTGAATATAAAGAATTATACAATAAGTTAGAACAAAAATAATTACTTTTTTAACAAAAATTAACCGAAAAATCAATAAAAAAAAATAGTAGTTGAAATTTTATTAAGAAGTAGATATAATTTCTATGCAGGCAGAAATTATATTAAAAAAAGAAAGTTTCCCTGTTGCAAAGAACAGGGAAATTTTTTTAAGTGGGAGGAATGTTAATGATACTTAAAAAGACAAAAGAAGAGATAAAAAAAGATTATCTTAAAAGATTGACTTTTACTTTTGCAGAAAGTATTGATCAAGCTAGTTTAGACCATAAATATTTTGCACTAGGAAAATTAATAAAAGATTATCTAACAGAAAAGTGGTCTGAAACAAATAAAATATATAAAGAACATAAAGTAAAACAAACTTATTATTTTTCAATGGAATTTTTAATAGGAAGATTACTTGAAACAAATCTTATAAATTTAGGAATAAGAGATATATGCGAAGAAGCATTAAAAGAATTAGGAATAGACTTTAATGAAATTGTATCATATGAAGAAGATGCTGGATTAGGAAATGGAGGTCTTGGAAGATTAGCTGCTTGTTTTATAGATTCAATGGCTTCATTATCATTACCAGCTCATGGAAATGGAATCCGTTTTAAACATGGTTTATTTAAACAAAAAATAAAAAATGGTTATCAAGTTGAAAGACTTGACGATTGGTTAAAAAAAGATTTTGTATGGGAAATAAAAAGAGCAGATAAAAGTGTAGATGTTCGTTTTGGTGGAAATGTATATTTGAAAGAAGAAAATGGAAAATTAACTCCTGTTTATGAAAATTCAGAAATAATTCGTGCTGTCCCTTATGACGTGCCAGTTCCAGGATATCAAACTAATAATGTTAATACTTTAAGACTTTGGAGTGCAGATATGCCAGAAGAAGATATTGATTTATCTACACTACAAAGAGGAGAGTATTTAAGACATTTAGAGCAAAGATATGCTGTTGAGGAGATTTCTCAAGTTCTTTATCCAGATGATACTAGTTTTGAAGGAAAAAGATTGAGACTTAAACAAGAATATTTCTTTACAAGTGCAGGTATTCAAAGTATAATAAGAAGATTTTTAAAATTAGGAGAGCCTATAACTGAGATTCATAACTACATAGCAATTCATATAAATGATACTCACCCAGCTGTAGCTGTTGCAGAATTTATGAGAATATTATTAGATGATTATGATTTAGATTGGGATACAGCTTGGAGAATAACTGTAAAAACTATGGCTTATACAAATCATACAATAATGGCAGAAGCTCTAGAAAAATGGAATGTAGATGTATTTAAGAAATTACTTCCAAGAATTTATATGATAATAGAAGAAATAAATAAAAGATTTTGTCAAGAGGTAGCAGAAAGATATTATAATGATTGGAATAAAGTAAACAACATGTCTATTATTCAATATAACAATATAAAAATGGCTAATCTTGCAATAGTTGGTTCTCACTCAATAAATGGAGTTGCTTGGTTACATACTGAGATATTAAAAAATAGGGAATTAAAAGATTTCTATGAAATGTATCCAGAAAGATTTAATAATAAAACAAATGGTATAACTTATAGAAGATGGCTAATTAAAGCTAACCGTCCATTAACAAATCTATTTACAGAGTTATATGGTGGAAATGAAGATTGGGCAAAAGATGTAACTTCTATGACTAAATTATTAGATTACAAAGATGATAAGAAAATTTTAGCTAAACTTGGAAAGATTAAAATGGATAAGAAAATAGAATTAGCTAGATTCATAAAAGATGAATATAATATAGAAATAGATCCAAAATCTATATTTGATGTTCAAGTAAAAAGATTACATGCTTATAAACGTCAATTATTAAATCTTTTCCATATAATGTATTTATACAATGAATTAAAATCAAATCCAAAATTAGATATTGTGCCAAGAACTTTCTTCTTTGGAGCAAAAGCTGCCCCAGGATACTCGCTAGCTAAACAGATTATAAAACTTATAAATACTGTTGCTGAAAAAATAAATAATGATAAATCAATAAATGGAAAAATAAAAGTTATATTCTTAGAAAACTATGGTGTTAGTTTAGCAGAAAAAGTAATTCCTGCTGGTGATGTAAGTGAACAAATATCTACTGCATCAAAAGAAGCATCTGGTACAGGAAATATGAAATTTATGATGAATGGAGCTATTACTTTAGCTACACTTGATGGTGCTAATGTTGAAATAGATCAAGCTGTTGGAAGAGAGAATATAGTTGTATTTGGACTTACATCTCAAGAAGTTATGCATTATAATGCATTTGGTGGATACAATATGAGAGATGTATATGATAACGATCCAAGACTTCAAAAAATTATTGAACAAATAACAACTGGATATTATGGTGTTGACTCTTCAGAATTTTCTATGATACTAGATGATTTATTTAATAAAAATGATGAATTCTTTGTGTTTAAAGATTTTGATGCTTATGTAAAAGCTCAAGAAAAAATTGATAAACTATATAGAGATCAAGAAAAATGGCAAAAAATGTGCTTAGTAAATATCGCTAATTCAGGAATTTTTTCATCTGATAATACTATAAGAAAATATGCTGATGAAATTTGGAATATAAAATCTTGTGAAGTACCAGCTATAAGATAATTTAAGACAATAATAATAAAAAAGAGGAGCTGTTACAAATTGATGATTTTTTATCTTAATTTGCTCAGCTCTTTTATTATTTTAAATAAAAAATAGGAATAATTTTATGATTTTATTTATTTTTATATAGTACAAAAAAGGTTGATTTAATTTGGATATAGGTATATTGTATTAGAAATTTTAAAAAATTTTAAGTACTCTATACCTTTTTTATTTAAAAAAAGTGCTGAGAAAAAAATTTTTTCAGCACTTTTGTATGAGTTGTTAAAATATAATGGCTCCTTTACAACTTTAAATAATAATTTATATTTAAGAGAAAAATATAAATTATTATTTTTTTATAGTCATAGCTTTTTTTACTTCTGATACTTTTTCTGGAATTAAATAATTTACAAAAGCAAATCCTAAATCAAGAGAGTAGCCAGCTCCACTTCCTGTAATAAGATTTTCATCAATAACAATAGGTTTGTCATGGATATGACAACAATCTTCAACTAAATCATAGCAACCAAAATGTAGAGTTATATTTTTTCCATTTATTAATCCTTTTCTAGCAAGAGATGAAGGTGCACCACAAATAGCTCCTAAAAGTTTACCACTGTTTAAGTAGTATTCTGCCAGTTGCATAGCTTTATCAGATTTTAAAAGATTTTCATAACCAGGATATCCACCAGGAAGAAAAATACCATCACCATCCTTAAAGTCTTCTGAGCTAAGAAGTTTATCAGCTTTTACTTGTATATTATGAGAAGAGTAAACTTCTAAATTGTCATTAAGAGAAAGAGTTTCTACTTCTATTCCAGCTCTAGTCATAATATCAATGGGAGCAAAAGCTTCAATAATTTCAAATCCATTAGCTAATAAAACATAAACTTTTTTCATTTAAGCCTCCTTAAATTTTTTATATATAATCTTAGTATATAATTTTTTAAGAAAAAAATCAAAAAATATTTTTTGTCCGATAATTGAATTAACATATTATTTTTTTAAAATTAAACACTAACTTAAAAAGTAAAAGTCATTTTATAATTTTCTTGTATATAAAAAATAAAAAAAATGGTATAATATTTTCAAATAAAAATATAAATAAAAAAGGAGAAAAAATGGAAAAAATAATAGGATTTATAGGAGCAGGAAATATGGGATATGCTATTGGTGGAGGCATAATTTCTTCTGGCTTAATAGATAAAAAACATATAATCTTTTCTGATGCTTCAGAAGAAAAATTAAAGAATATTTATAGTGAGTTAGGAGTTAAAACTAGCAATTCAAATCTTTTAGTGGCTAATGAAGCAGATATTTTATTTTTAGCTGTAAAACCAGATATGTACCCAAAAATTATTGAAGAGATAAGAGAATATATAAAAAAAGATGTTATAATAATAACTATAGCAGCAGGTATAAAACTTGAAAAAACTAAAGAATTATTTGGTAAAGATTTAAAGATTGTTAGAATAATGCCAAATACACCAGCTCTTGTAAAAGAAAGTATGTCGGCAGTTATGCCTAATGAATTTATTGAAAAAGAGGAACTTGATGAAATCTTAGAATTATTAAATTCTTTTGGAAAAACAGAAGTTGTAAGTGAAAGTTTAATAGATGGAGTTATAGCAGTAAGTGGTTCATCTCCAGCTTATGTGTTTATGATGATTGAAGCAATGGGAGATGCTGCAGTTTCTTCTGGAATGGATAGAAAAAGAGCTTACAAATTTGCAGCTCAAGCAGTTTTAGGTTCTGCAAAAATGGTACTTGAAACAGGACTTCATCCTGGAGAATTAAAAGATATGGTTTGCTCACCAAAAGGAACTACAATAGAGGCTGTAAAAAAATTGGAAGAATATGGATTTAGAAATGCTTTAATAAAAGCTATGGAGGCTTGTGAACAAAAATCTAAAAATATGTCTAAATAAAAATAAGGAGAAAAAATGTTATTTAAATTGGGAGAATACATTCCAAAAATAGGAAAAAAAGTTTTTATAGCAGATACAGCTAGAATAATAGGAAATGTAGAGATAGAAGATAATGTGTCTATTTGGTATGGAGCTGTTTTAAGAGGAGATGTTCTTAAAATAAAAATAGGAAAAAATTCTAATATTCAGGAAGGCTCAACTCTTCATGGAGAACCAAATAGTGATGTGATTTTAGGAGAGAATGTAACAATAGGGCATAATTGCATAATTCATGGTTGTATCATTGGAGATAATTCTTTGATAGGAATGGGGTCAACTATAACAGATAATGTTGTTATTCCTAAAAATTGTTTTATATCTTCAGAGTCACTTATTACTGGAAAAATAGGAAAAATTGAAGAAGGTAGTTTTATAAAAGGAAACCCAGCAAAAGTTGTTGGGAAAGTTAGTATAGAACAATTAAAAATTATGGAGAATACTTATAAAAGTTATCAAAATAAAAAAGATTTATATTTAGAAACTTTAGAAAAAATTAAATAAAAAGTTGAAAAAGGAAAATTTAATATTACAAAGAGAGCTGAATAAAACATTTTTAAATGATATTCAGCTTTTTTAGTATATGGAAAAACTTAAAATAAATATTCTTTTTTTAATAGAATTAATAAAAATACATGTTAAGTTTCATTTTAAAAATAACACTTTTGATTATTTTTGAATTATTTGAATAAAAAAATAACATTTTATTGAAAATCAAATAAAGATATGATAGAATGAGAAA
>JAHHTB010000037.1 GCA_020024855.1 Fusobacterium sp. | reverse complement strand
TTTTTTATTTAATTATATTGTTTTAATAAAATCAATTTAATGCTAAAATAGTGTAGGAACAAATAATATGACGGAGGAATTTATGAAATTAGTAGTATCAGATTTAGATGGAACTCTCTTAAACCAAAATAGTCAGCTTTCTGATGAAACAATACTAGCTATAAGAAAACTTATTGAAAATGGTGTTGATTTTGCTATTGCTACTGGAAGAGGAATTAGTTCTGTCAGAACTTTCAAAGAAAAAATAGGACATGATATATATCTTATTTGTAATAATGGAGCTAATATTTTCAATAAAGATGAGGAAATTATTTTTGAAAGAATAATGGACAGTGATATTATTGAAAAACTTATAAAATATTTTAGAGAAAAAAAAGTTACTTACAATGGATTTTATCAAAAAAATCTATTTACAGATGAGGGAGTTGAGGAGTCTATCCTTACTATTGAAACAGGATTTAACCTTGTAGCATTAAAAGATGCTAAAGAATTTCCTTTTATGACAAAAATAATAGTTAAAGATGAACCTGAGGTTATAAAACAACTTCGTGATGATATGAAAGAAAAATTTTCTGATATAGTTGATATAACTATATCACAACCAAGATGTCTTGATATTGTGGATAAAGATTGTAGCAAAGGAAAAGGAATAAAACTTATTTCTGAAAAATTAAATATTCCTTTAGATAGTATCATGGCTTTTGGTGATGGAGAAAATGACTTTGACATGCTACAAGCTGTGGGACACCCTGTTGTTATGGAAAATGGACTAGATTCACTTAAAGAAAAAATAGAAAATATAGCTCCTAAAAATATTGAAAATGGAGTTGCTAAATACTTAGAAAAATACTTTAATTTTCAATCTTAATATACTATTTTTAAAACAGATTGAAGTTTTGTAAAAAATAAATTATAATCATCAGTAGAGAGATACTTTATCAATATGGAGGTTTTGTCTTATGGGATTATTAGGGGATTTATTTAAAGACAAAAATAGCAACATTAATAAAGAAATTGAAAACTTAAATGTAGTAATAAAAGAAAAAGAACTTGAGATACAAAGGCTAAAAATAGAAATACAAACTATAAAAGAAACATATATGCCTCCTAAACAAGTTGAACTTCTTGAAAAAAATCTTAAATCTTTGAGGGAAGAAAATAATAGACTGAAAAAAGAAAAAGATGAGTTTATTGAAAAAATTCATTCCTATGAAAAAGATAATTCTAATACAGATACTAAAAAAACTTTTTCTCTAGATAAATTCTTATACAAACTTTCTATAGATGAGTTTTTCTCGGGTACAAAATTTAATCTTATCAAAGAATTTTTAACAAGTTCAGGAATAATGTTTGTTCAAGAGATGGAATCTGTTATTGACTTACCTGAATTTAAAAAAATTAAAAACTACTCAGTTGCAAAGAAAAAATATGTAGCTTTCCGTGATGAAGATGAAGTGTGTTGGGATAATCGAATCTCTTTATGTAGAGGAGATAAGATTCATAAAGTATTTAAGAAAAGTAGAAAATTTGTAAATTACCTTGCTGATAACAATATTGAATTTATGGATGAAATGGAAAATTTTAATTTTGAAACTCTTATTGTTAAAGGTGAATTTACAAAACCAATGATAGAAGAATTAAAAACTATCAATAAAGAATATTTTAAAATTTATAAAATTTAGGAGATTATAGTAATGAAAAATATTTTAATTGGGGTATGTGGTGGTATTGCTGCTTATAAAACTGCAAATATAATATCAAAGCTAAAGAAAAAAGGGCATAATGTAAAGGTAATTATGACTGAAAATGCTACAAAAATAATTACTCCTCTTACTTTAGAAACTCTTTCTAAAAATAAAGTGGTTGTAGATATGTGGGACGTAAATAGAGGCTATGAAGTCGAACATATTTCCCTTGCTGATTGGGCTGATGTTATGCTTATTGCTCCTGCTACATATAATATTGTTGGAAAAATAGCAAATGGAATAGCCGATGATATGCTTTCAACTGTTATTTCTGCTTGTACAAAGCCAAAATACTTTGCTCTTGCTATGAATGTGAATATGTATGAAAATCCAATTCTTAAAGATAATATTGCTAAATTAAAAAAATATGATGGATACCATTTCATTGAGGCTGATGAAGGATTTTTAGCTTGTAATGTAAATGCAAAGGGACGTTTAAAAAATGAAGATGAGATAGTTGAAATTTTAGAAGACTCTTTCATTGAAACTGAAAAAACTCTTACTGGAAAAACTATTTTAATAACTGCTGGAAGAACTGAAGAACCTATTGATCCTGTTAGATATTTAAGTAATAATTCAAGTGGACAAATGGGATACTCTTTAGCTGAACAAGCTATAAAACTTGGTGGAGATGTAATACTTGTGTCTGGTCCAACAAACTTAACTGCTCCAAAAGGACTTAAAGAGTTTGTTCAAACAAGAACAGCTCTTAATATGTATGAGGCTGTTATGGAAAGATTTGATGGTGTTGATATTGCCATTGCTTGTGCTGCTGTTGCTGACTATAAACCAAAAGTATGTGCTAAAGAGAAGATTAAAAAGAAAGAGGGAGACCTTGTTATTGAGTTAGATAGAAACCCAGATATTCTTTTTAATATGGGACAAAAAAAATCTCATCAAGTTTTAGTTGGTTTTGCTGCTGAAACTGAAAATATTATAGAAAATGCTATTGGTAAATTAAAGAAAAAAAATCTTGATATGATTGTTGCAAATGATGCTCATGTTATGAGAAGTAGTAATAACTCTGCAACTTTAATTAAAAAAGATAATTCTCAAATAGTTACAGGAGAAAAAAGTAAAAAAGAACTTGCTCTTGATATATTAAATGAAACTGTTGAGATTATAAAAAATAAATAAAAAATAGTGCGGTTGTACTACACCTGAAATCTCAGATGATATATGGGTGCAGTACAAAATATCGCACTATTTTTATTTTATTCAATAAATTTTATTCTTCAAAAATTAGATGTTATAAAATTTTATAATATCTAGTTTTTATTATTTTTTAAATTGTGATTTTTCAGCTTCTTTAAATATTAATTGTTGTCCTGTAATTGTAGTAAAGATAAGAATATTTTTTTCTACTTGATATTTTTCTACTTTATCCAAAATTGAAATATATTCAAATTCTTTTTCCATAGCTTCTCTAGGACCAGCCATTAAAGTACTACCTACATGAGAAAGTTTTATCTTATCTCCTGATATAGTATATTTACCAAAATAATTATTTACTCCTGAAAATCCAAAGAAATTTTCTTCAGCAAAATTAATAGTTATTTTCACATCTTTAGTAGATGTTGTTAATACATATTCTTTTCCTGTAAGAGATTCTGCTGTCTTTGAATTAAGATTTGAACATCCCACAAAAGCAAAAATTAAAAGTAAACCAAAAAGTATTTTTTTCATTTTTATCCTCCTATTTTTCAATTATTTTTATAAATATGTTATTGAATATCTCAATTATAGCAAATTTATTATGAAAAGAAAACTTTAGAGCCTAAAAGATTTAAAAGCTAATTTTTTTTATTGATTATTTTAATAATTGCTACTGATATCACTATTAGTATTATACTAATTAAATGAGGTGCTCTTAAAGCAAAAAACATTAAATCTTCCGCTCTAAAGAAACTTACAAATATTCTAATAATACTATATATTATTATGTAAGAACACCATACTGTCCCTGTAGCATATTTTTTATTCTTCAAATAAAACCATATAAAAAGAAATCCTATAAAATTAAGTACAAGCTCATAAAGCATAGCAGGGTGAACTGCTATATTGGGAAATTCATTTCCTGCTGGAGAACTTAGTGGAAAAACAATTCCCCATGGTACATTCTCCTTGAAATTTATTTTTTCTGAAAAAGGAAGTGATAAATAATATGAATACCATTCATAAAATTTGGGTTTTAAAGTGAAAATAACTTTAAATGGTGTGAATGTTGGTACTCCATAAATCTCTCCATTCATAAAATTTCCTATTCTTCCTATTGCTTGTCCTAATAATAGAGGAGCTGCTGCAATATCTCCTAAAAGAAGAGGATTTATTTTTTTTATAGCACCATAGATACAAGTTCCTATAATTCCACCTAAAATTCCACCATGAATAGCCATTCCACCTTTCCAAACAGCTATTATATCACTAGGATAATTTAAATAATAATCTAAATTAAATAATACATAATAAAGTCTTCCACCAATAAGCCCTGAAATCATAGCTACAAAAGCATAATTTTCTACTGTTTCTGGTGATACACCTCTCTCTTTTCCATATCTTTTTCCAAGCTCTATTCCAAGAATAAAAGATATAGCATACATAAGTCCGTAATAAGTTATTTTTATTTTCCCTATGGAAAAAAGTATTGGATTCATTTTTCTATCTCCTTAAATATAAATATCCATAAGTCTATCAAATAGATTTACATCTCATTATATCATGTTTAGAAAAAGAGAGGAATACGAAAGAAAAATATTAAATTTTTTATTTAAATTCATCACAATATTTTTTTAATCTCTCTATTGATATTTTTAATTTTTCCATATCAACTGTAAGTGCTACCCTTATATACTTCTCTACTCCAAAAGATATTCCAGGAACAACTGCTACCCTAACTTTTTTTAATATATCCATTGCAAAGTCAAGAGAATTTAAATCTGAAATTTTTGAATATTCAGCAAAAATATAAAAAGCTCCCTTAGGCTTTAAAATTTTAAACCCTAAACTTTCCAACATTTTTGACATATATTCTGCTCTTTCCTTATAAATTTCTACCACATTTAAATTTGGAAATTTTTCTAAAGCAATCTCAGCTCCTTTAAGAGATAAAGTCATAGGACAACTTAAAGTATAAAAGCTTGTGTTAAGAAAATTTTTTCTATATTTTGATGGACAAATTGTATAACCTATTCTCCACCCTGTCATTGAATGAGATTTTGAAAATCCATTTATTATTATTAATTTATCTTTTATCTTTCCAAAAGAAGAAAAAGAATAATAATCATAAAAAGCTAACGAGCTATATATTTCATCAGATATTAAAAAAATTTCTCTTTCTGAAATAAAATCTACAACTATTTTCATTTCTTCAATGCTCATTACATTTCCACTTGGATTACATGGATTACTAAAAAGAATAGCCTTTGTTTTATCTGAAACATATTCTTCTAAAAGTTTCTTTGTAATTTTAAAATCTGTTTTAGATATATCCATGACAACAGTTTTCCCATAATTTGTTTCTATCATTGCTGGGTATCCAGGATAAAATGGAGCTGTTATCATAACTTCATCACCTGGATTTAAAATTGTTTTAAGAGATGAAGAAAGAGCTTCAGAACCTCCCACATTCATAATAATATTATCTATATCATAAGATGAACCATATTTATTATTATAATAATCTGCTACGAGTTTTCTTATTTTTTCATTTCCACCAGCTTGAGCATAATTAAGTTGATTTTCCTCCCCATATTTCATAGCTTCCATCACAAGCTCTTTTGGAGTTGGAATGTCCGGCTCTCCTATTGTAAGATTTATTACATCAGAATATTTTGATGCCTCCTCTTTCAAAACTCTTATTAAAGAATATTTTAATTTTTCCACTTTTCTATTTAATTCCATATAATCCTCTTTATTATTTTTTATATTTTATTTTCTTAAATCATCTACTAATTTTGTTTTTTCAAGAGTTTTATCATCAACATTTTTTATTATTCTTGCAGGATTTCCTGTTACTACTGCACCTTGTGGAACATCTTCTAATACTATAGCCCCAGCACCAACAACTGCTCCTTTACCAATTCTTACTCCCTCAATTATAACTGCATTTGCACCAACAAGAACATTATCTTCTATCACAACAGGATTTGCAGACGGTGGCTCTATCACTCCAGCAAGAACTGCTCCTGCCCCTATATGACAATTTTTTCCAACAGTTGCTCTCCCACCTAAAACTGCTCCCATATCTATCATTGTATTTTCACCAATAACTGCTCCTATATTTATAATTGCTCCCATCATAATAACAGCATTGTTTCCTATACTTACCTTATCTCTTATAACTGCTCCCGGCTCTATTCTTGCATTTATATTTCTATAATCAAGAGTTGGAACTCCTGAATTTCTTCTATCATTTTCAATATAAAAATCTAAAATGCTATCTTTATTTTCATCTAACACCTTTTCTATTTCATCTGATTCACCAATTAATATATACGAACCCTCTCCCCTAAATACTTTTACTTTTGTAGAAATATTTGAAAGAGTACCATTTATATAAGCCTTAACTGGTGTTTTTTTCTCTGAATTTTTTATAAAAGCTATTATTTCTTCTGCTGTATTTAATTTCATATCTATTATGTTTCCTCCAAAAAATTATAAAAATTTTTATTTTGTAAATATATCTTTCATTGAATAAAGCCCTTTATCTTTTTTAGCTAAAAACTTACTAGCCTCTAAAGCGCCCTTTGCAAAAATCTTTTTAGACATTGCCTTATGTTTTATTTCAATTACCTCATCTTCTCCACAAAAAAGTACAGAGTGTTCTCCAACTATTGTTCCACCTCTTAAAGAGTGAATACCAATCTCATTTTTTTCTCTTGGACAAATTCCCTCTCTTCCATACTTTTTTTTCATTTCATCTTTACAACTTTTTTCTATCACTTGAGCAAGAGTTTTAGCTGTTCCACTAGGAGAGTCAATTTTCTTATTATGATGAGCCTCAACTATTTCTATATCATAACTACCATATAAAATAGGAACTATTTTTTCTAAAATATCTTGCATCATATTTATTCCCAAAGACATATTTGAAGAAAGAAGAATAGGAATTTCTTTTGATACCTCTTTTATTTTTTCTAAAATTTCATCTGAATAACCTGTTGTTGCAATAACAACAGGTATTCTTTTTTCTCTAGCAAAATTAAGAAGTGAATCGATTCTTGAAAAATGTGAAAAATCTATTATCACATCACCTTTTTCATCTGTTAGTTCATCAGCAAATCCACTTAAAGAAAATTCTTTTCCCTCTTCAATCATCTCTTTTACTATTTTTCCCATTGTTCCTGTTCCATGAACTATTATTTCCATGTAGATACCTCATGTTTTTTTAAAAGTTTATATAACACCTCTTTATTTTTTTCACTCATTGAACCAAGTGGAAGTCTACATTCACCAACATTATATCCAAGAAAATTCATAGCCTCTTTTATTGGTACAGGATTTACTTCTATGAAAAGAGTATTTACAAGATCATTGTATTTTAATTGTAATTTTCTTGCTTTATCTATATCTTTATTTAAAAATGCCATAACCATATTGTGTACTATCTCTGGTAATATATTTGCTGAAACTGATATTACACCTTTTCCACCTATTGAAAGAAGTGGGACAGTCATATCATCATTTCCTGAATATAAATCAATCTCTGGAATTTCTCTTGCTATTTCAGCTGCATAAGAAATATTTCCACTAGCTTCTTTTAATGCTACAATATTATCTATTTGAGATAAAGATTTTACAAGTCCTATTGAAAGATTTACTCCTGTTCTACCAGGAACATTATAAAGTATAATAGGAATTTTTACACTTTCTGCTATTGCTTTATAGTGATTATAAATTCCACTTTCATTTCCTTTATTGTAATAAGGAGTAACTACTAAAAGTCCATTTGCTCCTAATTTTTCTGCTTCTTGGCTTAACCAAACTGCATGTTTTGTGTTATTAGAACCTGTTCCCGCTATTACAGGAATTCTACCTGCAACTACATCAACAGAAAATTTTATCACTGCTAATTTTTCTTCATCTGTCATTGTTGAACTTTCTCCTGTTGTTCCTGTAACAATTATAGCATCAGTCCTATTTGCAATATGAAATTCTAAAAGCTCTCTTAATTTTTCAAAATTTACCTCGTTATTTTCATTAAATGGAGTTATTAAAGCTACTCCTGAACCTGTGAATAATGTCATTTTTTCCTCCTAAAAGTTTATTTATTTTTTATTTCATAAAAATTTCTGCTATTTGAATTGCATTTGTTGCTGCACCTTTTCTTATATTATCTGCAACAACCCAAAAGTTAATACTCTTATCTGCACTAAAATCTTTTCTTATTCTTCCAACTAAAACTTTATCCTGTCCTGTTGCATCACTTGCAAGTGGATAAAGATTTCCTTTTGGATTATCTACAACTTTTATTCCCTGAAAATTTGAAAACTCTGTTCTTATATCTTCAATATTAAAATCTTTTTCTAATTCTGCCGTTATTGATACTGAGTGAGAATTTAAAACAGGAACTCTCACACAAGTAGCTGTTATAGGAAGATTTGAAATATTTAAAATCTTTCTTGTTTCATTTATCATCTTCATTTCTTCTTTAGTATATCCATTATCAAGAAAAGAATCTATATGAGGAAGACAGTTATTTACAATCTGATGTGGATAGGTTTTAGCCTCTAGCCCTTTAAGTCCATTTTGTAAATCCTCTATTCCTTTTTGCCCTGTTCCAGATACAGCTTGATATGTATTATATATCACTCTTTTCAAACCATATTTTTCATGAAGCACTTTTAGTGGAAGCATGCATTGTATTGTAGAACAATTTGGATTTGCTATTATCCCTTTATTTTCAAAAGCAAATTCTCTATTTACTTCTGGCACAATAAGAGGAACTTCTTCTTCCATTCTCCATGCTGATGAATTATCTATTACTAAAATTCCTTTTTCTGAAGCTAGGGGAGCATATTTTTTACTTATTTCTCCACCTGCTGAAAATAAAGCAATATCTATTTCTTTATCAAAACTTTTTTCTGTTAATTCTTCAACACTATATTCTTTTTCTCTAAATTTTATTTTTTTCCCTACACTTCTCTTTGATGCAAAAAGATATAGATTAGTTATTTTTAAGTCCCTTTCTTCTAAGACTTTTAGAAACATTGTTCCCACAAGTCCTGTAGCTCCAACTATTGCTACTTTCATTATAAAACCCCCAATTTTTTATAAACAAAATTCTTCTGCCACTGCCACAACTGCTTTTTCTATTAAATCTTTATCCACACTACATGAAATACTTATCTCTGATGTTGTAACTTGATAAAAATTTATTCCATTTCTACTTAAAGCTGAAAAAAATCTTCCAGCTATTCCAGAATTATTTATTATTCCAATACCAACCACTGAAATCATTCCAAGTCCATCTCTATATTTTATACTCACATCTTTAGATAGTTCTTTTATTTTATTTACTACCTGTTCTAATATATATTTTTCAGATGCTTGAGAGTTAAAAGATATTTCCACCATATTATCTTTTAAAATATTTTGATTTATCATATTTATATTAAGCCCATAATCATCAATAACAGTAAAAAGTTCTGCTATTTTTTCAGATGAATAAGGAATATTTAAAATAGTTGTTATCAAAATATCTTTCTTTATACTTATTCCTGTAACTAATTTTTCTTCTAATGATTTTTCTCTATCTGTAATGTATGTTCCACCTGTTTCACTTAAAGTCTTTCCTACAAAAATTGGAATTCCAAATTTTTTACCTAATTCAACTGCTCTTGTCTCCATTACTCCTGCACCTAAGTTAGACATCTCCATCATCTCCTCATAAGAAATTGTATTTAAAAGTTTCGCTTTTGGATAAATTCTTGGGTCAACATTATAAATTCCATCAACATCTGTATAAATTCTACATTCACAATCAAAGGTTACTGCTAGAGCAACTGCACTTGTATCTGAGCCACCTCTCCCAAGAGTTGTTATATTTCCATTTTTATTTATTCCTTGAAATCCTGTTATAATAACTATATATCCATCTTTTAAATAATTTTCTATCTTTTCTTTTCCGATACTTTCTATTTTACTTTTTGTATGAACTCCTTTTGTTTTTATTTCTGCTTGATAACCTGTAAGAGAAATTGCTTTTTCTCCCTTTGAATTAATTGCCATTGAAAGTAGGGTTACTGTTTGTTGCTCTCCTATTGAAAGTAGGGAATCTAGTTCTCTTTGATTAGGATTTACAGTTATTTCATTTGCCATTTTTATCAAAGAATCTGTTGTTTTTCCCATAGCTGATGCCACTATAATTATTTCATCATACTTTTTTTTAAGTTTTACAATATAGTCTGCTATTGCTTGTATCTTTTCAATAGTAGCAACACTAGAGCCTCCATACTTTACTACTGTCCTCATATGATTTGTCTCCTCTTATATAATTTTTTGCATAAAAAAACCAGCAGATTGTCTCTGCTGGGTAATTTTAAAATAATCAAAAAATTATATTAAAAAAAACGCAACAGAAAGCACAACACCAGAATCCCCGCAAATCCTGATGACAGTTATACAGATATTCTCTGCATTCCCAGTATAAAACCTATCCCCATAAATTTTATACTTCGGCAATTTCTCCTTTCACTATATTTCAAAGCTGGGAAGCTCCGTATAGTTACTATTATCAATTGCGCCTCAATCTGTTCATATTGATTTTGTCAAAATTTTATAATAAATTCTAAAATAATAAAAATTCAAAAAAATAATAATAAAGATATTTTTTATATATTTGATTTATATTTTTACTTTCTTGACAATTTCAATACAAAATGAATATAATTTTATTGATTAATTTATCATTAAAAAATAAATATACACAAGGAGATTAAAATGAAATTAGAAGAATTATTTTTAAAAGAAAGTGAAAAATATGTAGAATGGATTATAAATACAAGACGAGAATTACATAAATATCCTGAACTTGATTTTAATCTTCCAAAAACCACAAAAATTATAACTGATATTCTAGAAAATTTAAATATAGAATATAGAAGTGGAATTGGAAAAAGTGGAATTCTAGCTGAACTTAAAGGAAAAAATCAAAATATTACAATTGCCTTAAGAGCTGATATGGATGCCCTACCTATAATTGAAAATACTAATTGTTCTTTTTCTTCTAAACATTATGGTTATATGCATGCTTGTGGACATGATGCTCATACAGGAATTCTTTTAGGTGTTGCAAAAATTCTTTCTGAAAATAGAAATCATCTTCCTTGTAATGTGAGATTTATTTTTCAACCAGCAGAAGAAACAACAGGGGGAGCTTTACCAATGATAAAAGATGGTTGTCTTGATAATGTTAATGCTATTTTTGGGCTTCATGTTGACCCCTCTTTAGAAGTCGGAAAAATTGGAATAAAATATGGAGCAATGAATGCTTCTTCAACAGGAATAGAATTTAAAGTTATTGGAAAAAGTTGTCATGGAGCATATCCAAGTAGTGGAGTTGATGCTATTGTAACAACAGCACAGATTATTAGTAGTATTCAATCAATTATAAGTAGAAATGTTGATTCTAGAGATTCTGTTGTAATTAGTTTTGGTAAAATCTCTGGTGGTGAAGCTGAAAATATAATAGCCCAAGAGGTTACTTGTATTGGAACTATGAGAACTATCTCAAACCATACAAAAGAAAATATGAAAATTCGTTTAAAAGATATGGTTGAGATGATAAGTAAAGCCTATGGAGCTACTGGTGAAATAATTTTTAAAGATAGTTATACAGCCCTTATAAATCATGATGAATATGTTGATATTGTAAAAGAAAATGGAAATAATTTTCTTGGAAAAGAAAATGTTTTTATAGAGACTTTGACTAATATGGGAGTAGAAGATTTTTCATACTATCTTGAAAAAGTTGCTGGAGCATTTTTCGTTCTTGGAGTAAAAAATAAAAATGAAAAAATAGTTGCCCCTCTTCATAATGAAAAATTTAATATTAATGAGAGCAGTCTTATAGTCGGTGTAAAAATGCAAATACTTAACATTCTTTCAGCTTATAAAAAATTAGAAAATCTATAATAAAGAAAAGAGAGTAAGAATTTACTCTCTTTTTTATGATTTTTTAAAATTTAATTTTTTTAAATTCTAGTCTAAATCAAGTTCTTCTTTAGACCAATCCCAAGGATTTTTATTGATATAATAATCAGCAAATGGAACAAAGAAAGATAAAATTGATAATACTAGAAGTAATCCTTGATACCATAGTAATGGGAATATATCTAGGAAACTTACTGCACCTTGAGAGAATCCTAAAAGTATTAACATTTGAGCTCCATATGGTATAGCACCTTGAGCTATACAAGAGAATGTATCAAGAACTGTTGCTGTTTTTCTAGGGTCAACTTTATATTTATTACTAATATTTTTAGCTATTGGACCATTTATTATAATAGCAACTGTATTATTTGCAACTGCCATATCTACAAGTCCTACTAATAAACCTATTCCAAAAAGTGCACTTTTCTTTCCTACTATAATTTTTTGTACTTTTTCAATAAGCCACTCTATACCACCAGCTTCTCTAACCATTACAGCAAGTCCACCAGTTAATAATGATAATAGGAATATTTCATTCATCCCTGTAAATCCATTATATATTTCTTGTGCATATTTAAGAAGAGTAAATTGACCATATGCAAATCCAATTCCCCCTGAAACAAGAATACCTAATGTTAATACAACAAAAACGTTAACACCTATAAGTGATAATCCTAATACAAGAATATAAGGTAAAACTTTTACTATACTATAACTATATTGTTCAGCTGCTGGAACCACTTCTGGTTTACCAAAAATTAATAATAAAATTATTGAAATTATTGCTGCTGGTGCTGCAATCATTAAGTTTACTCTAAACTTATCTCTCATTTCTACACCCTGTGTTCTTGTAGCAGCAATTGTTGTATCAGATATAACTGATAAGTTATCACCAAACATTGCTCCACCCATAAGAGCTGCTAAAACTATTGGCATATACACACCACTTTTTTCAGCAAGACCAACTGCTATTGGTCCTATTGCAACAATGGCACCAACTGATGTTCCTGTTGCTGTTGAAATAAATGCAGCTATAACAAACACACCTGCAGCTATATACTGGCTAGGAATATATGTTAATCCAAAGTTAACTGTTGAATCTACACCACCCATTGCTTTTGAAACACCAGCAAAAGCTCCTGCAAGAAGATAAATTATACACATTATAATGATATTTTCTTCTCCACAACCTTTTAAGAATGAATCAAATTTGTGAGTTATATTTCCTTTAAATAGTACAAATGCTGCTATGATTCCTACAAATACTGCAACTGGTGCTGGAAGTTGATAGAATGCCATGTCTACTCCCTTACTTTGAAGTAGAATACCAGTTCCTAGATAAACTAAGATGAAAATTATAAATGGTACCAATCCTATAAAGCTACTTTTCTTATTTTCCATACATTCCCCCCTTTAATAGTCACACTTTTTAAGATGTGATGTTGTTTCTATTTATATTTTTGTTTTTTGTTGCCAATACTACTAAATATGAGTTCCTTATGTTACTATAAAATATTGCTTTTTGTTCCTTTTATATCTTTTTATTTCTTCTTAATTTTTAAAATTATATTTTTCAGTAGTAGTGTATTTTATGATTTTTATTAATATAATTTATTATAATTTTTTATTTTTATAATAAATATTTATAATTTGTAATTTTATTAAAATTTATTTTCTAATTTTTTTGTACTATTTTAGTTTGATAACTTCTTTTTCAGTTTGTTTTGTAATTATTATCTTGTAATAAGAATACTCTATGTTATATATTTTGTCAATAAATTTTTTACTACAATTATCTTTTTTTAATAAGATAAAATTGTAAACTTTTATAACTTTTCTTTATCATATCAAAATAAAAATTTCACACAGAATATC
>JAHHTB010000036.1 GCA_020024855.1 Fusobacterium sp. | reverse complement strand
TTCTTTAAAAATAGCAAATTCAAGTGAAAAAGATGAAGAAATATTAAAAAATTTTATAGAGGTACAAAAAGATTATTTTAAAAGAAATTATGCTCTTACATCACGTTTACCACTTTTAAATTATAAAGAAAGTTTTACATATGATTATAAAGATATAATATCAATTATAGATACATCTTTACAGTCTTCAATAACTGCAATCGACAATTTAGATCATAACATTATTTCTTTAGAAGATAAAGTTGAAATGCAAAATATATTAAAAGAACTTAGAATATTAAAAGACATTAATCTTGTAAAAATAAAAAATATGGTTGAAGATTACAGAGTTACAAAAAATCCTAATGAACTAATGATAAATTATAGACAACAATTAGAAGAATTAGGAAGACAAAAAGAAAAAGAACTTGGAAAAATTTCACAATTAGAATCTATGATTAAAGCTTATAAACCAGATTCAAAAAATGTAGTAGTTATGAATAATGGAAGTTTAGAAAAAATAAAAACAGATGAAGAAAATTATTATACAGATTTCTTAAGACAGTTAGCTGTTGAAAAGATAAAACTTTCAGATATTCAAGTTGAAATGAAATATATAGAGAAAAAAATGAAGCAAGAAATAAATGTTGATACTTTAAAAGAAAAAGAAGTTGATAAAGATTTAGAATATATAGTATCATCATTAAATAAAAAAATTGAAAAGATAAATGATCTTACTGTAAAAAATTATAATAAAAAATATTCAGATATTATAAAAGTAACAGAAACAGTAACAACAAAATCAGACTCAAAAGTTTCTTTAATGACATTAGTAGGATTACTATTAGGTGGATTTATAGGAGTTTGCTATGTTCTTGTAGGAAACTTTATCTTTGAAGAAAAAAAGAAAAAGAATAATGATAAATAAAAAGTTTTAGTGTTAGTACCTAAAGTACTAACACTTTTTTTATTTTTTTGAATATTATATTAACATAGAATTTAATAATATAAAATACAAATATAGTTATTCTTAAAACTAAAAAACTGAATTTAAGATGATTTTTTAATAGGAATAATGTATAATATATTATGAATAAGACTGATTAAGGAGGAGAATTTATGAAAAACACTTTTACACATTTACATTTACATACAGAATATAGCCTTCTTGACGGTGTTGGAAAAATAGATGATTATTTAAAAAGAGCCAAAGAACTTGAAATGAAAAGTATTGCTATCACTGATCATGGAAATATGTTTGGTGCAATAGAAATGTATAAAAAAGCAATAAAAAATGGAATAAAACCAATTATTGGAATAGAAGCCTATGTATCTGAATTTGAAATGGAGAAAAAAGAAGGAAGAAATTTCCATCTTATTCTTCTTGCAAAAAATGAAAAAGGATATAAGAACTTAATGAAAATAAGTTCAGAGGCGTATATCAAAGGATTTTATTATAAACCAAGAATAGATAAAGAATATTTAAAATTACATAATGAAGGAATAATATGTCTTTCTGCATGTATGCAAGGAGAAATATCTAGAAGAATAATAGATAAAGAATCAGAAGAAAATATTGAAAAAGCAATTAGTTCATATATAGATATATATGGAAAAGAAGATTTTTATATAGAAATACAAAGTAATGGAATACAAGGGCAGAGTGAGTTAAATAAAAAACTTTCAGAATTAGCAAATAAAAATGGATTAAAACTTGTAGCAACTAATGACACTCACTATGTAAATAAAGGTGATCATACTTTACAAGATATAATGATATGTATTCAAACTGGAGCAAAAGTTTCTGATGAAAAGAGAATGAAAATAGAAACAGAAGAATTATATCTAAAAAGTAGAGAGGAAATGATTGATTCCCTTGGAAAAGAATATATAGAAGCAATTGACAATACTATAGAAATAAGTAATAAATGTAATTTAAATATAGATTTTGGAACATTTAAATTTCCTTATTATAAATTACCAACTTGTGTAAAAAATATAGAGGAATTTTTAAGAAAACTTGTTTATTTAGGTTTAGAGGAAAGATACCCCAGTGGTTTAACTGAAAAAATGCTTGAAAGAGTGGAGTATGAGCTTTCAGTTATAAATAAAATGGGATATGCTGAATACTTTGTTGTTGTTTGGGATTTTATAAACTATGCAAAAGAAAAAAAAATACCAATTGGTCCTGGAAGAGGTTCAGCAGCAGGAAGTATCATTTCATATGCTTTAAAAATTACTGATCTCGATCCAATAAAATATAATCTTATTTTTGAAAGATTTTTAAATCCAGAAAGAGTATCAATGCCAGATATTGATATTGATATTTGTCAAGAAAGACGTCAAGAATTAATAAATTATGTAACAGAAAAATACGGGACTGATAAAGTTGCACAGATAATAACATTTGGAACATTAAAAGCTAGAGCAGCAATTAGAGATGTAGGACGTGTTTTAGATATACCACTTTCAAAAATAGATAAAGTTGCTAAATTGATACCTTTTAATTTTTCAATAGAAGCTGCTCTTAAAAATATACCAGAACTTAATAAACTGTATACAACAGATAAAGAAATAGAAACTGTAATTAATATTTCTGCAAGAATAGAAAATAAAATAAGACATACTTCTATTCATGCTGCAGGTATAGTTATTACAAAAGATTCTCTTGATGAAACAGTTCCTTTATATTCTGATAAAGATAATGTTATTTCAACTCAATATCAAATGAAAGAATTAGAAGAACTAGGACTTTTAAAAATGGATTTTTTAGGCCTTAGAAATTTAACAAACATTCAAAGAGCAATTGATTATATAGAACAAGATACAAAAGAAAAAATAATTCTTCATGACATACCATTAAATGAAAAAGAAGTTTATGAAATGCTTGCTAAAGGAGATAGCCTAGGAGTATTTCAGCTTGAATCTAGTGGAATAAGAAGAATATTAACAAAATTAAAACCAGATAGATTTGAAGATATAATAGCTCTTCTTGCTTTATATAGACCAGGTCCATTAGGTTCTGGCATGGTTGATAATTTTATAAACTGTAAAAATGGAAGAGAGGAGATAAAATATCCTCATGAGTCTTTAAAAGAAATATTACAAGAAACCTATGGTGTTATTCTTTATCAAGAACAGGTAATGAAAATTGCTAATGTGATGGCAGATTATTCTCTTGGTGAGGCAGATCTTTTAAGAAGAGCTATGGGAAAGAAAAAAGCAGAAATAATGGATGAAAATAGAGAGAAATTTATTTCTCGTTCCATTTCAAAAGGATATTCTGAAGAAAAGGCAACAGAAATTTTTGATTTGATAGATAAGTTTGCTGGTTATGGATTTAATAAATCTCACTCTGCTGCTTATGCACTTATAGCTTACTGGACAGCTTGGTTAAAAAAAATGTATCCTAAACATTATTATGCAGCTCTTATGACTTCTGAAATAAATCATATTGAAAATGTGGCTATATATGTTGAAGATGCAAAAAATCATGGAATAAAATTAAAATTTCCAGATGTAAATAATGCAGCTTCAAAATTTAAGGTTGATAGTGAGGGAGTTGTATTTGCACTATCAGCAATAAAAAATGTTGGAGAAAAAGTTGCAGAAGGAATAAAAAAAGAGTATGATGACAACGGTGAATATAAAACCTTTGATGACTTTATATTTAGAACAAAACAATTTGGAATGAATAAAAAAGCTGTTGAGGCATTGATCTATTCAGGAGCTTTAGATGGAATTCCAGGAAATAGAAAAGAGAAAATAGAGTCTTTAGGAAAAGCTTTAGAATTTGCTACAAAAAGATTGAAAGAAGATGAGATTCAACAGATGAATCTTTTTGGAGAAGCTAAATCTACTATAAATGGTTTTTCTCTTGTTAAAGTAGAAGATTATTCTTTGGATGAAAAATTAGAAAAAGAAAAAGAGTTCTTAGGATTTTATTTTAGTGCTCATCCTCTTGATAAATATAAATTTATTATAAATTCTTATAAAACAGATAAGATACAAGATATTAAAGATGATACAGACGAAAAAAATATAAAAGTTTTTGGAATATTAAGAGATATTAAAAAAATAGTTACCAAAAAGTCTGGTGAAGTAATGGCTGCTTTTGAATTAGAAGATTACTTTAATAAAATTTCAGGAATTATTTTTCCAAAAGATTTTTCAAAAAATGTTGGAAATTTTTTAGAAGGAAAAGTTGTACTTATTTCTGGAATAATTCAAACAGATTATTTTAATGGAGTTGAAAACAAAAAAATAATAGCAAGAGAAGTAATATCCACAGATGTTTTAGCTTATGAAAAAGGATATATAGTATATATTTTAGTGAAAGATGAAGATAAAAACAAAGTTCCTAAACTAAAAAAAATACTTCAATCTCATAAAGGAGAAACACCTGTATATCTTGCAGTAAAAACTAACACAGAAAAAAAAGTGATAAAAACTAATACTTACGTTCTTCCTACAAATGAATTTATAAAAGAAATAGTAAAACTTATGGGAGAAGGAACTATAATTATAAAATAACAATCGTAATTTAATCTTGATACATTTTTTATAGTATGCTAGAATTAGGAAAATTGAATAGGGGGTTTCCGTGGATAAAGACAGAGATTTAATAGATGACCTAATAAAAATTCTTAGTGAAAATGGACTTTCTGAAATTAAATTTGAAGAAAATGAATTTAAACTAAAAATAAAAAAAGATTTAACTGAAGAAATAGCAGAAAAAATATCTGAAACAGAAGTTGTTGAAGAAATAAAAGAAGATGTAAATATAAAAGATATAAAATCAGCTAATATAGGAAAATTTTATTTTTACGATAAAGATGGAAAAGCTATAATTTCAATAGGGCAAAATATAAAAGCAGGACAAACTATAGGATACATTTCTACTGTTGGAATAAAAACACCTATAAAGTCTAAAATAGCTGGAACAATAGAAGACATACTTCTTAAAAATGGAGAAGCAACAGATTATGGAAAAATATTAATAAGAGTAAGACAAATAACTGATTAAGCTTTATATTGGAGGAAAAATAATTGAAAAAAATACTTATTGCAAACAGAGGAGAAATAGCTGTAAGAATAATAAGAGCGGCAAAAGAATTAGGAATAAAAACAGTTGCAGTTTATTCAGAAGCAGATAAAGAAAGCCTACATGTTAAATTGGCAGATGAAGCTGTATGTATAGGACCAGCAAGTGTAAGTGAATCATATTTAAAGATACCTAATATCATAGCAGCAGCAGAGATTACAGAAGCAGATGCAATACATCCAGGTTATGGATTTTTATCAGAAAATGCTCGTTTTGCAAAAATATGTAGAATTCATAATTTAATTTATATAGGTCCAAGTCATGAATGTATAAAAAATATGGGAGATAAAGCAACTGCAAGACAAACTGCAATCGATAATAATGTACCTGTAACAAATGGAACAGGTATTATTACTAATATTGAAGATACTAAAAAAGAAATAGCAGAAAGAATAAGTTATCCTGTAATGATAAAAGCTACTGCTGGTGGTGGTGGTAAAGGAATGAGAATAGCGAGAAACGATAAAGAATTAGAAAGAAATGTAGTTGCAGCTCAAAACGAAGCAGAAGCAGCATTCAATAATCCTGATGTTTTTGTAGAAAAATATGTAGAAAATCCAAAACATGTTGAGATACAAATTTTAGGAGATAAACATGGAAATGTTATTCATCTTGGTGAAAGAAACTGTTCAATTCAAAGAAGACATCAAAAATTAATAGAAGAATCTCCTTCATTTGGACTTCCTGAAAAAGTTAGAAGAGAGATGGGAGCAGCTGCAGTAAGATTAGCTAAGGCTATTGGATATGATTCAGCAGGAACTTTAGAATTTCTAGTTGATGATAAAAATAATTTCTATTTTATGGAAATGAATACAAGGATCCAAGTTGAGCATACAGTAACAGAAGCTGTAACAGGAATTGATATAATAAAACTTCAAATTGCTCTTGCTGAAGGAGATATTTTAAATATTTCTCAAGAAGATGTAATTTTAGAAGGTCATGCTATTGAATGTAGAATAAATGCTGAGGACACAGAAAATGGATTCCTTCCTTCACCTGGAAAAATTACAAAATATATAACACCTGGGGGAATAGGTGTAAGAATAGACTCACATTCTTATCAAGGATACGAAATATCTCCATATTATGATTCAATGATAGGAAAAATAATTACATTTGGTATGGATAGAGAAGAAGCTATAGTAAGAATGGAAAGAGCACTTTCTGAATATATTATAGAGGGAGTAGATACAACAATCCCTTTTCATCTTCAAGTCCTTAAAAATAAAAATTATAGAAAAGGAAATGTAACAACTGCTTTTATTGAGAAAGAATTTGGGTTATAATATAAATATAAAAGAATAATTATAGTTTATAAGGAGGATATATTATGAACAATCTAGGAAATATAAAAATTGCAGATGATGTTGTAAAGGCTATTGCAGCAAAAGCTACTGAAGATGTAGAAGGAGTTTACAAATTAGCTGGTGGAGTAGCAGATGAAGTTAGTAAAATATTAGGTAAAAAAAGAGTAAGTAATGGAATAAAAGTAGAAGTAGGAGAAAAAGAGTGTAGTATAGATACTTTTATCATAATTAATTATGGATATCCTATTTCAGAAGTAGCAAAAAAAGTACAAGAATCTGTTTTAAAAGCAGTATCTGAATTAACAGCTTTAAAAGTTGTTGAAGTAAATGTATTTGTACAAGATATAAAAATTAGCGAAGAAGAAACAGTAGAACCTGAAATTTTATAAAAATAAAAGGGACGTGATATTATGCTAAAAAAAATTATATTCTTTTTTGCATGGTTAGGGATATTTGTTTTATCAATAGTGGGTATTGTTTATGTAACAGTTCCAGGATTTTTAGTTAGATTCAATATAGATGGATTTATGTGGAAACTAACTATTTTAATAGTTTCCTTTATATATCTATTTATTTCTCTTTTAAAATTTGGAACACTTTTTTCAAGAGAAGAAGGATATATAATAAAAAATGAAAATGGAGAAGTAAAAATTTCTATTGATTCTATTAAAAATATAATAAAAGAAATTTTAAATCGTGATAAAGAAGTTAGAAATATAAAAATAGTTTGTGGAAAAAAAGGTAAGAAACATACTATAACAATTTATATGGATATGGAGACTAATAAAAGTATATCTGAAAAGACTTCTGAAATACAAAATGCTGTTAAATATGAACTTCAAGATAAATTACAATTAGAAGTTAGTGTTGTCACAGTTAAAATAAAGAAACTTTCATTAAAAAATAGTCCAAATACAAATATATAAGAGGTGATTTTATATGCTTGAAGAGATGATAGTTTCTTTTATAGAAAAAAGAAAAAAAATATTTGGAGCAATAATAGGTTTTATAATAGCAATTCTTTTAGTTCAATATGGAATACTAGCTACTATATTTATAATCGTAGTCACTTGTATTGGATATAAAATAGGAGATAGTACTATTATAAAAAGAGTAAAAAAGAAAATAATAGAAAAATTACAAGATTAATTTAAAGGGGAAAACATGAGCAGAAGGTTAGCTAGAGAAGAATTATTTAAAATGGTATTTGAATCAGAAATAAGTGGAAAAGATTTAAGTATAATTTTAAGTTCTTATTTAGAAAGAGAAAATGACATAGAATTAAATGAAAAAGATAAAAAATTCTTAACAGAATATGCAAAAGGAGCTATTGAGAATAAAGAAAATATTCTTACAAAATTAGATGAAAAAATGAAGGGTTGGAGTTTTGAAAGAGTAGGAAATGTTGAAAAAGCTCTTTTAAAAATATCCGTTTATGAAATTTTATATAAGGATACTCCAAAAGAGATAATTATAAACGAAGCAGTAGAACTTGCAAAAAAATATGGTGATACAAAAACTTATGAATTTGTAAATGGTGTATTAGCAAAATTCGTTTAAAATTAAAATTCAGTAATAATTATAGAAAACGGTTGAATTTTTCAACCGTTTTTTATAATTATTAATTAGTGATTTTTTTTTAAAAATATAGTAAAATGTACATGTAAAAACAATAAATGGAGAGATAAATGGAATTATTTTTAAATTATGTAGATAAAGTAGGACTTATAGGTATAATTGTAACTATTACTGCTTTTTTAGTTGGAATAAAATTTCCTGATTATGATTTTAAATTAAAATTGCAACATAGAAGTATTTTAACACATAGTCCTATTTTTTTATTTTTACTAATTGAACTTTATAAAAAAGAAAAAAATGATACTTTCCGACTTTTTATAGCAGGATTTGCTCTTGCATTTGCAGTACATTTTATTTTTGATTTTTTCCCAAAAGGTTGGAATAGAGGAGCTCTTTTACATCTACCTGTTGCAAGAATTGCTCTTTCACCAAAAATAAGTAAACTACTTTTTATTATTTTTATAACAATATCAACTTATCTAGCTATTAAAATGACACGTAATTTTGAAGAATTTATATTTTTAGGTATTCTAGCATTATGGACTTTTTTAAAGAACATGGTAAAAGAAGAAAAATTTTTTAGACCTTGTGTACTTTTTTTAATAATTTTTATTTTAATAGGAAATACAAAATTTAAAGAAATAAATAAAAATATAATGAAAGGTAAGGAGCAGATAATAATTTATATAAAAGATATGAAGAAATAAATAAAAAATTTAAATAACTTTTATGAAATTTCTTTATTTGCTAGTAAACCTATTTTCTTGACAATTTTACTGTCAAAATAATATAATTTAATTAAATATATATTTGAAAGGAGAAAAAATGAAGGATATTAATCTTTTATCAAAAACAGCTAATGAACTTAGAAAAAATGTTGTAAAAATGATCTGTAATGCTAAATCAGGACACCCAGGAGGATCTTTATCAGCAGCAGACATTATAACTACATTATATTTTTCTGAAATGAATGTAGATCCTAAAAATCCAAAAATGGAGGATAGAGATAGATTTGTTCTTTGCAAAGGACATGCCGCTCCTATACTATATGCAGCACTTGCAGAGAAAGGATATTTTGAAAAAGACTTACTAATGACTTTAAGAAAATTTGGATCACCTCTTCAAGGTCATCCTGATATGAAAAAACTTCCAGGAGTAGAAGCATCAACTGGTTCTTTAGGACAGGGATTATCTATTGCAAATGGAATGGCTCTTGCAGGAAAACTTGATAAGAAAGATTATAGAGTTTATGCTTTACTAGGAGATGGGGAACAACAAGAAGGACAAGTTTGGGAAGCTGCAATGACAGCAGCTCATTATAAACTTGATAATCTTTGTGCTTTCCTTGATTCAAATGGTCTTCAAATAGATGGAGAAGTAGAAAAAGTTATGAATGTTGGACCTTTAGCTGATAAATGGAGAGCTTTTGGTTGGCATGTAATAGAAATAAATGGTCATAAATTCGAAGAAATAATAGCTGCTTTAGATGAAGCTAGAACTATAAAAAATCAACCTACAATGATAATAGCTAAAACAGTAAAAGGAAAAGGAGTTTCTTTCATGGAAAATCTTGCATCTTGGCATGGAAGTGCACCAAATGCAGAACAAACTGAAAAAGCATTAGAAGATTTATGTAAAAATGACTAAAATTTTAGGATAACCTAGGAGGAGAATATAATTATGATAAAAAAAGCGACAAGAGAAGCTTATGGAGAGGCTTTAGTTGAGCTTGGAAAAATAAATGAAAATGTAGTAGTACTAGATGCAGATTTATCTGGATCAACAAAAACAAATATGTTTAAGAAAGCTTTTCCTGAAAGACATTTTAATGTTGGGATAGCTGAAGCAGATCTAATTGGAACAGCTGCAGGTTTTGCAACATGTGGAAAAGTAGCCTTTGCTTCAACATTTGCTATGTTTGCAGCAGGAAGAGGATTTGAGCAAATAAGAAATACAGTTGCTTATCCTAAATTAAATGTTAAAATAGCACCTACTCATGCTGGAATATCTGTTGGAGAAGATGGAGGATCTCATCAATCAGTAGAAGATATTGCTATAATGAGAGCTATTCCTGGAATGGTAGTTTTATCTCCCGCAGATGCAACTGAAACTAAAAAAATGGTTTTTGCAGCAGCTGAATATGATGGACCTGTCTATATTAGAATGGGAAGATTAAATGTTCCTGTTTTATTTGATGATAATTATGATTTCCAAATTGGAATTGCAAATACAATAAGAGATGGTAAAGATGTTACAATAGTATCAACTGGTCTTATGACAGCAGAAGCATTAAAAGCAGCTGAAGAACTTAAAAAAGAAGGAATTTCTATAAGAGTTATAAATGTTGGAACAATAAAACCTCTTGATGGAGAAACTATTTTAAAAGCAGCTCAAGAAACTAAATTCATAGTAACAGCAGAAGAACATTCTGTAATAGGTGGATTAGGTTCAGCTGTATCTGAATTCTTATCAGAAGTTCACCCTACTAAAGTTAAAAAAGTGGGAATTTATGATAAATTTGGTCAAAGTGGAACTGGAGAAGAACTATTAGAAAAGTATGAGCTTACAGCAGCAAAATTAATATCTGTTATAAAAGAAAATTTATAATAGAGAAAATATTTTAATTTATTTAAAATATTTTAAAAGCTGAAAAATAAAATTTTTCATATAAAAATATCAGCTATTTTTAATTTTGAAAATTTTATTTTCAGCTTTATTTTTAAATTAGTAAAATTAAATTTTATAAATTTAAATAAGAAAGGCAGAGTGCTGTTATGTTTAATGTTAACAAAAGAAGAGAAATAAAAAAATTTACTGGAATAAAAAGAGGATTTTTAACAATTATAGCTATTACCTTTACTTTTAATATATTTTTTGCTAGTTTTTTAAATATTTCCTCTCAAGTAAATGAATTAAAAGGTAAAAATTTCATAATGGCTGAACTCCAAAGCAGCCTTTCTCAATCAAATAAAGAAGAATTAGAACAGAGACTTTTAAGTCTTAAAGAAGTTCAAAAAGTAATATATATAGATAGTTACACAGCTTTTCAAGATTTACAAAAAAATCTAGGAATTGTAATTCCAAGAGGTGAAAATCCTCTTCCTGATACATTAAGAATATATTTTAAAAAAGCTGAAGATGTAGAAAAACTTCAGTCTGTTCTTGAAGAAAGTCAGGGAATAAAAGAATTTTTTATTGATGGAATATATATTTCTGAAATAAATAACAGAGTAAAAGTATTAAATCTTTTTGGAATAATTTTTGCAGTTGGAATGCTTTGCTCACTTTTTACACTTAGCTCTATTTTTAAATCACAAATAGAAGCTGATTATTTAATGAATATTATTATTGATGATACAAATCCAAGAAACTATATTAAGGCAAAGAATGTTAATCTTCTTCCTTTTACAGTTTCAACTCTCATAGGCCTTCTTACTTTCTTTAACTTTTATGTTATAATAAGAAAAGGATTAATTAAAGGCTCTATTTTTATGGACTTGTTAAGTCTTTTACAAATATTTTATATTCAAACAGGAGTAACAATATTTGTAATAATACTTGCATGGTTTATACCAACAAATAGAAAAATTGGAGTTAGAAAATGAAAATAACAGTTATGAAAAAAACAATAATTTTTTTTCTAGGATTATCATTTATTACTTATGGTTCTTCTGTTGATGCCATGAAAGAACAAATTAAAAAATTAGATAGTGAAATAAAAGCTAAAAATCAAAGAATTGAAAATATAGATATAGAGAAGAAAACAATTACTCAGCAGATAGAAGATATAAAAAAAGATATTGAAGCTATTGAAAGAGATAAAGATAAAATAGAAGTAGAAATAGAAGTTGTTTCTAAAAATATTGATTATGGTGAAAAAAATATGACTTTAAGTTCTAATGAACTTCAAAGAAAAAAAGCAGAGTTTGATGCTAAAATAATTGCTTGGTCAAGAAAAACTCAAGGGCATCAAGGTTTTGAAGAAGAGAGTATTTTAAAAAAACAATTTGCAAGAGTACTTTATGAAGATCTTAATAGAATGACAAAGATAAAAGATATTCAAACAGATATAGCAACAGTAAAGGCAAACATTGAAAAAGAAAAAAGAAAATTAAGTTTTCTTAAAAGTCAGCTTAATGCTAAGAAAGTTCAAATAGCTAAAAAGCAAGAAGAACAAAATGAACTTATAAAAAAATTAAATTTAGAAAAAACAACTCACATCAAAACAATAAGCCATTTAGAAAAAGAAAAGCAAAGAATAGAAAAAGAAATAGAAGATATTATTAAAAAAAGAACTGTAATGTCTAAAGATATAGATTTTAATAAAGCACAAGCAAATTTAGGAAAAGCACTAAAGCCAGTTCAAGGAAGTATTACTGTAAGGTTTAAACAACAAAAAGCAAAATCAGTAATGAGTAATGGTATTGAAATAAGCTCAAACTTAGGAAACAGAGTAAGGGCTTCAATGAAAGGAAAAGTTATATATGTTGATAAACTCCAAGGACTTGGAAAAGTTATAATGATAGATTATGGTTACAATACTATTGGAGTGTATGGAAATATTATTTCAGCAAGAGTAAAAGTAAACCAAAGAGTTGAAGCTAATGAACCAATTGGTATACTTGGACTTTCAACAGAAGGAAAACCTAATCTTTATTATGAAGTAAGATTTAATTTAAAACCAATAAATCCAGAGCTAATGTTTTAAAAAGTTTAATTTTAAGAAAAAATAAAAAATGTATTATTTTGATAATAAAGAAAAAATAGGATTATTAGTTGTACAATAAAATCAAAAATTTTTTAATAAGAGAGAATTTTTATATTCTCTCTTATTATGATATAAAAAAAATAAATAAAAATAATTTTATAAAAAATATTCTGAAAAAATTAAAATAGGGAGATAATCTATGTTAAAAGAACTTCAAATAGAAAATTTAGCAATAATAGAGAAACTGGATTTAGAATTTGGAGATGGACTAATTACTCTTACTGGAGAAACAGGAGCTGGAAAATCAATAATTTTAAGTGGTATAAATCTTCTTATTGGAGAAAAAACAAACATAGAAATGCTACGTGATGGAGAAAAACTTCTTGTGGCTCAAGGTGTTTTTAGTGTAAATAAAGAACAAGAAAAAGAGCTTGAGGAGTTGGGGATAGAAGCTGAAGATGGAGAAGTTATTGTTAGAAGAACTATGGATAATAAAGGAAAAGGGAAAGCCTTTGTTAATAATATGAGAGTACCTGTTTCAGGGTTAAAAGAAATAATGGGAACTCTTGTTGATATAGTTGGACAACATTCTCATCAAATGCTTCTTAATAGAGAAAACCATATAAAACTTCTTGATAAATTTATTGAAGAAGAAACAAAAGAAATAAGAAAAAATCTTGAAATTGCTCTTGATAATTTCATAAGACTTGATAGAAAAATAGAAAGAATTGATGAAGAAAAAAAAGAACTGAGAGAAAAAAAAGAGTTTTATGAATTTCAACTTGATGAAATTGATAAGGTAAATCTTGTAAAAGATGAAGATGAAAATCTTGAAAGTGAATATAAAAAACTTTTTAATGCTGGAAAGATAAAAGAAAAACTTTCTATGGCAGAAGCCTGCCTTAAAAATGGTGAAGTCAATGCACTTAGCATAATATATGCAAGTAAGAAAAATATAGAATCAATTTCTGATTATGGTGATGAGTTTCAAGAAAATCTTGAAAGACTTGAAAGAGTTTATTATGATTTGGAAGATTGTGTAAGTTCTATGGAACGTTTAAATGAAGAAATAGAAGTTGATGAGGGTAGACTTGAAGAAGTAATTTCAAGATTAGATGCAATAGGAAAATTAAAA
>JAHHTB010000035.1 GCA_020024855.1 Fusobacterium sp. | reverse complement strand
GTTACTTTTTGTGATGCTCCAACTGCTAAGATAGCAGGAAGATCTCTTCTATATTTTGCTCCATCTGCATATTGAGGAAAGAATGCTCCGAAACCTAAGTCCATAGAAGGCCCATTTGGTACATTGAGAGTATAATTTCTAACTTTAGCATCAGCTTCAAATTCCATCTTTATCTTTGTATCATATCTCATAGCAAAATTCCATGTATCATTATATGCATAATTTAAACCAACTTGTCCACCAAACCCCCAAGCAGTTCTTTCAGAATCCATATAAGCAGAAATATTACCATTTTTAATTCCAAGTTGTTTTCCAAACTGACTTTGTGATATTTCATTTAAAGTGGGAGAATATGCATTTAAATTTGCTTCAAGATTTCTCCAACCATAAACAACTCTACCAGCAACTGACATTGAAAGTTTATTATTAATATTCCATGCAGTACCAATAGTAGTTTGTGCATACATATTTTCACCAGTAGCAGAAGAACCTTTATCAACTGGTTTTAAAGAAAAATTTTTATTAGGAAAGTCTTTTAAAGCATCTTCTAATACTTTTATTCCAGCCACTCCATCTTTATATTCTAATTTTCCTCCACCAGCAATTCCACCAAAAGTCCAAAAGAAAGCTTTATTATCTTGCTTTTTTATTACAGCAAAATTTGGTATAGGAGCAGCAAGGTCAGCAGAATATTCTCCACCAGAATTATTTTTTGTACGATATTTCATAGTTTCTTGACCAAATGCAAGCTGTCCACCAGCAGTGAAATAAGTTCCATTTTCAAGTCTCATAATTCCTGCAGGGTTGAAATATGGAGAAGTAGTAGGGCTAATAGCAGCCTGTTGAGCCATATTTGCATTATATTCAGCAGTATAATTTTGTATATGATCTATTGATGCACCAAAAACAGTAGTTCCTAAACTAGCAATTAGTGTAACAAGTCCAAATTTTTTTAAATTCATTTTATAAAAAACCTCCATCAATTAAATAACATCTGTATTAATAACATTAGTAATATAACACTTGTTTTTTAAAAAATCAAGATTTTTTTTGAAAAACATTACATACATTATAAAAAAATAACAAAACTAATGAAAAAATAAAAAAGAAAAGCAGAAAATAATTTTTTATTTTCTGCTTAAGATACTTGTAATAAAATTTTTATTCAGCTTCAGAGAATGTAAATCCTGTTTGTCTAAGAGCTTCATATAAAATAATAGCTGCTGAATTTGAAAGGTTTAGAGAACGTCCCATTGGAATCATTGGAATTGTAATACATTTATCAGAATATTTTTCAAGAATATCTTTTGGTAATCCTCTTGATTCAGGTCCAAAAATTATAAAATCATTTTCTTTATATGTTACATCAGAATATTTATTTTTACATTTTGTAGTAGCAAAAAAGAAGTTTCCATCAGGATTTCCTTTAACAAAATCTTCAAAGCTTTCCCAAACAGTAAGGTCAACAAGATGCCAATAATCAAGTCCAGCTCTTTTTACTTCTTTCTCATCAATAGAAAAACCTAAGGGCTTTATAAGATGAAGTTTTGTGTTTGTAAGCACACAAGAACGTCCAATATTTCCAGTATTATAAGGAATTTCAGGTTCAAATAAAACTATATTCACAATTTTCCTCCTTAATATTATTAAAATTTTATTTAACAAAGATAATTTTATCACATTTTTTAAATAAATCCCATAATAATATTTTGATTTTTTTGGTAAAAAATGTTAATTTATAATTGGGAGAATAATCAGGAGGTTTAGTAAATGAAAGTAAAAAGATTTTATACAGGATCATTTCAAACAAACAACTTTCTTGTATGGAATGATAATAAAGAAGCATATTTCTTTGATTGTGAAGGTGAAAATTTAAATAGAGTTTTTGATTTTATAAAAGAAGAAGAATTAAATCTAAGATATATAGTATTAACTCATGGACATGGAGATCATATTTGTGGTCTTAAAAAATTAAAAGAAGAGTATCCAGAAGCTGTAGTATATATTGGTGAGGAAGAGAGAGAATTTTTCTCTAATACACAATTAAACCTTTCTCCATATATAATAGGAAGAGATTTTGTATATGAAGGTGGATTTAAAACTGTAAAAGAGGGAGATAAGATAGGAGATTTTATTGTAATAGATACTCCAGGACATACAATCGGATCAAAATGTTTTTATAATAAAGAAAATAAAATTATGATTTCAGGGGATACAATGTTCAAAAGAAGTTTTGGGAGATCTGATCTTCCAACAGGAAATGGAGGACAACTTTTTAAAAGTTTAGCAAAATTATGTGTAAGACTTCCAGAAGATACAGTAGTTTATAATGGACACATGGAACCTACAACAATTGGAGAAGAAAAAAAATTTTTAAGTTCTCAAGGAATTATTTAATAATTTCCTAGAAACAAGGAGGGATAAAATGGAAAAAGTATATGATTTAGTTATAATAGGTGGAGGACCAGCAGGTCTTACTTCAGCAATTTACGCAGGAAGATCAAATTTATCTGTTCTTGTAGTAGAAAAAGAAAATGTTGGAAGCCTTTATATGGCTCATTTAGTTGATAATTATCCAGGTTTTCCAGTAGGGATAAGTGGTAAAGGATTACAACTTGAAATGAAAAAGCAAGCAGTAAAATATAATGTGGAATTTTTAAATGCAACATTTTTAGGAATAGATGTATATTCAGCTCCAAAAATAGTAAAAACAGATAAAATAAATGTAAAAGCAAATGCTATTATTATTGCAACAGGAACAGGAAAATTTGGTGGAAAGAAAATCGTAGGAGAAAAAGAATTTTTAGGAAAGGGAGTATCTTATTGTGCAACTTGTGATGGAGCATTTACAAGAAATATGACAGTCTCTCTTTTTGGACAAGGAGATGAAGTTGCAGAAGAAGCTCTTTTCCTTACTAAATATTCAAAAGAAATATTAATTTTTACAAAAGATGATACACTTCAATGTAATCAAGAATTATTTGATACTTTAACATCAAATGAAAAAGTTAAAATTATAACAAATGCAGAACTTCAAGAATTAAAAGGAAGTGAGTATTTAGATTTTGCAGTTGTAAAAATTGGTGATGAAATAAAAGAGTATGCAATTCAATATGCTTTTATGTATTTAGGAACAAAAAATCTTTCTGAACTTTATGGAGAGGTCGCTAGTTTAGATAAAGAGGGATATATAATTACTGATGAAGATTTAAAAACAGATATAGAAGGAATTTTTGCAGCTGGTGATATAAGAAGTAAAAAAATAAGACAAGTAACAACAGCTGTAAGTGATGGAACAATAGCAGGAATGGAAGTTATAAAATATATCTTGATAAATAAGAAGAAATGTAAACAAGGAGAATAAGTAAAATGGAATTGAATGAAATTTTAAATAGAGTACATAATAAAAAATTATATTATTCAAATAATGAAAAATATGCAGAGATGCAATTAAATGATATAAAAAAATTATATGAGTATAATAACACATATCCTTGGGAAATAAAAAAAAGAGAAGAATTATTAAAAGAAATGTTTGCAGAAGTAGGTGAAAAATGCTATATAGAATCTCCTTTACGTGCAAATTGGGGTGGGAAAAATGTTCATTTAGGTAAAATGGTATATGCAAATTTTAATTTAACTCTTGTGGATGATACAGATATTTATATAGGTGATAATGTTCTTATAGGACCAAATGTAGTTATTGTAACTGGTACTCATCCAGTTCACCCTGAAATAAGAAGAAAACAAGGACAGTATAATGTTTCTGTTCGCATAGGAAATAATGTATGGATAGGAGCTTCTTCAGTAATTCTTCCAGGAGTAACAATAGGTGATAATAGTGTAATTGGAGCAGGTAGTGTAGTAACAAAAGATATTCCATCAGGTGTTGTTGCATTTGGAAATCCTTGTAAAGTTTTTAGAAAAATAGATAAAAAAGATTATGAGTATTACTATAAACAAATGAAAGTTGACATAGAATAAATTGAAATAAAAAAATATCAGCTGTGATTTATAAAACCAAAAAGATTTTTATAAATAAGCTGATATTTTTTATTTTTTACAACTTTCTCTAAAAACTAAAGTTGATGGAATAATCATAAGTATAGGGAATTCTCTTTTTGAAACAAATTTATCTAAAAGTAGTTTGATACTAGCTATTCCTAAATATTCTGAATGTGTATGAACAGTTGAAAGTGAAGGGAACATGAATTCAGCTGCTGGAATATCATTTATGCTAAAGATAGAAAGAGTATTAGGAATAGAAATATTTTTTTCATGACAAGCTTTTAGTAATCCAATAGCAAGAGAGTCATTAGCAACAAAAATAGCTTCGGGTATATTTCTTTTTTCAATCATTTCAATACCTAATCTATATCCAACAGAACTCGAAAAATTTTCACCTATATAGATATTATTTTTATAATCAATATTATTAATAATTGAAAAATTTAAAAAAGCTCTTTCTCTAATATCTTCAACTTTTACAAAATCTCTAGATCCTAAATATCCTATTTTTTTAAAACCACATTTTACAAAATAGTTCATGATATCATTTGTAATTTCCTCTAAATCAATACCAACAGAATCATATTTTGGATGTTTTTTATTTTGATCTAAAAGAAGAATACATTCTGAATGTTTTTCTAAAATTTCTAAATTTTTATCACTGATAGTTCCAATAACAATAATTCCATCTGTATTTTCTATTAAATTAAAATCTCCATCATAAATAAAGCTAACATCTATATTATTTAGAAGAGCTTCATTTTTAATTCCATATTTTATAGATAAATAATATGGGTCATTTATTTCATCTTTTTCAGAAAAAAAAGAAAAAACAGTAAAGTGTATATTCTTTGAATGCACCTTATGTTTTTTAGAAAACTTGTAATTTAATTGTTCAGCTACTTCTAAGACACGTTTTTTTGTAGATTCTTGAACATTTAAAGTAGAATCTTCATTTAATATCCGAGAAATAGTTGATGGAGATAGTTTTGTAATTTCACTAATTTCTTTTAAAGTAGCCATGATATTTCCTCCAAATAAACTTTTTAAAGATATTAATATCATAGCATAAAATAAAAGTAAATTAAATATCAAAAAAATTTACTAAATTTTTACTAAAAATATTTGACTTTTTACTGAAAATAAACTATACTTATTTCATAAACGATATGTTTGAAAAAAGTATTAAAAAAGTAATAATATTACAATATTTTAAAAATGGAGGAAGAGATGAAGAATTGGGAAAATTTTAAAGTTACTCATGAAAATAGATTAGCTCCTAGAGCATATTTCTTTTCTTATGAGTCAATAGAAAAAGCATTAACTTATCAAAGAGGAAATAGTAAAAATTTTATGCTTCTTAGTGGAAAATGGAATTTTGAATTCTTTGAAAATCCATTATTAGTGCCTGAAGAATTTTATAATATAAAAATGGAAAATTGGAAAAGTATAAATGTACCAAGTATATGGCAAATGGAAGGATATGGAAAGCAACAGTATACAGATGAAGGTTTTCCATTTCCAGTAGATGTTCCTTTTGTTCCTACAGATAATCCAACAGGAGCTTATCAAAGAACATTTATTTTAAATGAAACTTGGAAAGATAAACAAGTAATAATTAAATTTGATGGAGTAGAAACATATTTTGAAGTATATGTAAATGGAAAATATGTTGGATTTAGTAAAGGAAGTAGACTTACAGCAGAATTTGATATTACAGATTATTTAGTAGAGGGAGAAAATCTTTTATCAGTAAAAGTTTTACAATGGGCAGATTCAACTTACATTGAAGATCAAGATATGTGGTGGACTGCTGGAATTTTAAGAGATATTTATTTAATAGGTAGAGAAAAAATTCATGTAAATGATTTCTTTGTAAGAACTACTTTTGATAAAGAATATATAAATGCAGAATTATCTTGTGAAATGATACTTGAAAATTTAACAGGAAAAATTGCAGAAGGATATAGTTTAAGATATAGATTATTAGATAATAAAAAAGAGGTATTTTCTAAAAAAATTGAAAATATTTCAATAGAAAATAAAGAAATAATAAAAATAAGAGAAAATGTAGAAAGTCCAAAACAATGGAATGCAGAGCACCCAGAACTTTACAATTTAGTTTTTGAACTAATTGATAAAGATGGAAATGTAAAAGAAATAATACCTCAAAGAGTAGGATTTAGACAAATAGAGGTTAAAGATGGAATTTTCTATGTAAATGGAAAATATGTAAAACTTCATGGAGTAAATAGACATGATGATGATCCTTATAGTGGAAGAGCAATAAATATTGACAGAGCAGTTAGAGATATAGAGCTAATGAAACTTCATAATGTAAATGCTGTAAGAACTTCACACTATCCAAATGATCCTAGATTCTATGAGTTATGTGATATTTATGGATTGTTTGTTATAGCTGAAACAGATTTAGAGTCACATGGATTTGCAAATATTGGAAACATAAGTAAAATTACAGATGATATAGAGTGGAAAGATACTTATGTAGATAGAATAGAAAGACATGTACATGCTCAGAAAAATCACCCTAGTATTATAATGTGGTCTTTAGGAAATGAATCAGGTTATGGAGTTAATATAAGAGCGATGTATTATAGAGCTAAAGAAATAGATCCAACAAGACTTGTTCACTACGAAGAAGATAGAGATGCTGAGGTAGTAGATGTTATTAGTACAATGTACTCAAGAGTTCAACTTATGAATTACTTTGGTGAAAATCCAAATCCTAAGCCTAGAATTATTTGTGAGTATGCTCACTCAATGGGAAATGGACCTGGAGGATTACAAGAATATCAAAATGTTTTTGATAAACATAGATGTTTACAAGGGCATTTCATATGGGAATGGGCAGATCACGGAGTTTTAGATAAAACAATAACAGACAAAGAAGTTTATAGATATGGTGGAGATTTTGGAGATTATCCAAATAATAACAATTTCTGCATGGATGGAATGATACTATCAGATCAAACACCAACACAAGGATTAGTAGAATATAAACAAGTTATCTCTCCTGTAAAAATAAGAGAAAAAGAACTAGGTGTTTATGAAGTAGAAAATAGATATTGGTTCTCAACTTTAGACGATATTACAATTCATGCTCAAATAGAAGCAGAAGGAGAAGTTTTAGAAGAAAAATTTATAAAATTAGAAGGAATAAAAACAGAGGAAACCTCTGAAATAAAAATTGAAATTCCTGAAGACGAAAGAGAGATGTTTGTAAACTTTAGAGTTAAGAAAGATAGCAAAACATTATATAGTCCAGAAAATTATGAAATAGGAATATATCAATTTAAATTACAAGAAAGAAAAGCAGAAAATCTTCCTTATGTAAATTTAAATGCATCTGATTTAGTAATAGAAGATGAAAGATTACAATATAGAATAAAAGGAAACTCTTTTGAAGTAACATTCTCTAAAACAAACGGAGGATTAGTTTCTTGGATTGATAATGGAGATGAAATAATAGAAAGAGCTCCTAAGATTAATTTCTTTAAGCCGATGATAGATAACCATGAGCAAGAGTATGATGACTTATGGCATGCAAATCATCTTCAAATTATGCAAGAACATTTTAGAGATATAAATGTAGAGAAAAAAGAAAATTCTATATTTGTAACAGTAAAATCAATAATAGCTCCACCAGTATTTGACTTTGGAATGAGATGTACATATGTATATGAGATAAATAAAAATGGTCAAATAAATGTAGAAGTTTCAGGAGAAAGATATGGAAATTATACAGATATAATTCCTAAGATAGGATTTGAATTAGGAATAAATAAAGACTATCAAAAAGTTAAATATTATGGAAGAGGACCAGAAGAAAACTATCAAGATTCTTGTAAATCAAATATAATTAGTATTTATAATAATACTGTTGATGGAATGTTCTTCAACTATCCTTATCCTCAAGATAATGGAAATAGACAAGATACAAAATGGGTGTCTTTAACTAATCATTATGGAAAAGGAATATTTATAACAGCAAAAGAAAGATTTAATTTTAGTGCATGGAATTATACTCAAGAGATGCTTCACGAAGCTCAACATACAGATGAACTAGTTAAGAGCGATTATATAACTTTAAATATTGATCATAAAGTTTTAGGTTTAGGTTCAAACTCTTGGGGATCTGAAGTGTTAGATAGTTATAGAGTATTCTTTAATAACTTTAAATACTCATTTACAATGCTTCCATTTAATAAATGGAATATAAATGATGTTACTCTTTCAAACTTTGAATATTAGGAGGAAAAATGGTAGTATTAAGATCTTTTGAAGAATTTAAAAATATATTTAGAACAGGAAAAAAATGGATAAGATGTGCAGAAGCTATAAATAATATTCCTAATATAAAAGAGAATATATATTATAGTATTGGAGATTCTTTAGTATATATGATAACAGATAGCAAAGAAGAAAAAGAGTTCTGTGGTCATAGAAGATATATGGATATTTTCTATTATTTAGAAGGAGGAGAAACTATTGAAGTTTCTCCTAAAAATAAACTAGATGTTATAGAAAAATATAGTGATGAAACAGATAGAGAGTACTTTGAAGGTATAGGAGAAAAAGTTGAAATAAAAGAAGGAGAAATGATTATAATAGAAATTAATGAAGCATGTAAATGTTATGGAAATGCTAAAAAATTAATAATAAGAGTAACAGTTGAAGATAATTATTTCTTAAATAAATAATAGGGGGTTACAATGACAGAGAGAGCTAGAATAGGTAAATTTGCCTTACTTTCAATGACAATTGCAGCAGTATTTAATTTTAGAAATGTAGTAAATAATAATATAGAAATAGGTATGGTTTCAGCAACAGGATTTTTATTTGCAACACTATTTTATTTTACTCCATTTGTGTTTATTATAGCAGAATTTGTAAGTTTAAATAAAGATTCAGAATCAGGTGTTTATCAATGGGTAAAATCATCATTAGGACCTAAATGGGCATTTATAGCAGCTTATACTTATTGGTTTGTAAATTTATTTTATTTTACTTCATTACTACCAAGTATATTAGTTTATGCTTCATATACGTTCTTTGGCTATGAATATGTTTTTTCACCAGCTACAGTATCAATATTATCAATTATTATTTTTACAATTTCAACATGGGTTTCAACAAAAGGAGCAAGCTGGATAGGACATATAACAAGTTTTGGAAGTTCATTAATGTTATTTACATCTTTAGCATTTATAGTTCTTTGTGGTGGAGCATTATTAGGTGGTGTAGAACCTGCAACACCAATAACTCTTGCAAGTGTTACTCCAACATTTAACTGGAAATTTATGGGAACAATGTCATGGATATTCTTTGCTGCAGGAGGGTCAGAATCAATAGGAGTATATGTAAATGACTTAAAAGGTGGTTCAAAAGCTTTCGTAAGAACTATTATTGTTGCAGGACTTGTAATAGGTGGTCTTTACTCAGTAGGTTCTCTTTTAGTAAATGTATTTATTACTCAAAAAGAGTTAACTTATACGTCAGGAATTTTCCAAGTATTTGCAAGTTTAGGTTCACATTTTGGAGTAAGTTCAAAATTAATTTATCATTTTATTGGGTTAGTAATGCTTTCTTCATCATTAGGAGCTTTAATGATATGGACATCAGCACCAGTAAAAGTATTTTTCTCAGAAATACCAGAAGGAATATTTGGAAAGAAAACTGTAGAATTAAATGAGCATGGAATACCAGTAAGAGCAACATGGATACAGTTTTTAATAGTAATACCATTACTACTTATTCCAGCTCTTGGAGTAAAAGACATAAACCAATTATTAGGAATAATTATAAATATGACAGCAGCAACTTCGTTAATGCCACCATTTTTAATAATGCTTGCATATTTTAATTTAAGATTAAATAAAGATCATTTAGAAAGAAATTTTAAAATGGGAAGTAGAACAATAGGACTTACTATAACAGGAATACTACTAGTAATATTTTCAATATCTTTCATAGCAGCAATTTTCCCACAAGGTCAAGACTTAATGTTAACATTAATATATAATGTTGGTGGAGTAGTTGTATTTATGGGATGGGCATTATGGAAATATGATAGTTATGAAAAGAAAAAGAAGAGTATAGAGAAAGAATAAATTATTAAACAACTACATGCTTTTATAATATACTAAAATAAGCAGGAATTATTCCTGCTTATTTTATATTAAAAATATTTAGAACAATAGTTAAGATAAAAGGAACAGAACAAGTAAGTGTTATTCCAGAAAAAAAAGCAACAATAGCTACATCAGCAGAATTATTTCTATTTATTATAGGAAGAAGTGAATCCATAGATGTTGCTCCAGCAACAGAAACAGATTCTAAAGATCCTATATATTTTGCAATAAAAGGGACAGTAAGAATAGAAAATAATTCTCTTAGAACATTAGTAAGAAATGCAAGACTGCCAAGTTCAGCACTTATTTTAGAAAGTTCAATAGCAGAAAGAGAATACCAACCAAGTCCAGCACTTATTGCAACTCCTTCTCCAATACTTAAAGTTGTAAATAAAGATCCAATATATCCACCAACAAGAGAACCTAAAATTGTACTTACTGGTAATAACCATATTTTTTTTCCAAATTTTTTAAGTTTTAGAAATAGTTCACCATTATCTCCAATATCCATTCCAACAAAAAAAAGAAGAAGACATAAACCTAAATTAACAACATTATCAGAATTTGAAATTAAAATTTCATTTCTAAAAAAAAGTCCAGAAATAATTCCTATAATAATAGCAATAGTAATTCCAAACATTAGTTTACCTCCTTTTTATTTTTTGTTGAAAGTATTTTTATTCCATTAAAAAAAAGATATGTAAATAAAACACTTCCTCCTGCTGTGAACAAAGCAAAAATAATAGATTGCTTTCCTATAATTTTAAAATTAGAAAGAATGCTATCATCTATTCCTATTTTATATCCCATAGTTCCAAGAAGAATAAAAAGGGAAATAGATTGAAAAGTTCCTAATCTTTTCTTTATTGATTGTGGTATTAATGTTTTTTTAGCAAGAAGAGCTCCCAAAGACATAATAATGACATAAACTAAAATTTGTTCCATAGTTAAATCCCACCCTTTATTAAAAAAATAATTTTATCATATTAGGATATATTATAAATTTATCTTTGTCAATGAAATCTTTAAAAATAGATTGTTAGTATTTCATAAATGTGTTATAATTTTTAAAAATTACATGTGTTATATTTTTATATAAAAGGAGAGAAAAATTTGATATTTTTAAAAGATTATAACAAGACGGCAATAATTTATAATGATAGGGAGTATTCTTATAAAGAAGTTATCCTAAGTGCTAAAAGTTTTAGTGAGAGGATAGATATAAAAAAAGAGGATAGAGTAATAATATTTATGGAAAATAGACCAGAACTTTTATTCAGTTTTCTTGGAATTTGGAATAAACAAGGAACTTGTGTTTGTTTAGATGGTGGATTTTCAGGAGAAGAACTTGTATATTATATAAAAGATTCAGAACCAAAATATATTTTTACTTCACAGACAAATTATAAAGAGGCTTTAAAAGCCGTTGAATTATCAGAGATGAAAGATATAAGAATATTAGTTGTAGATAATATTCCAATAGATTACAAAGGTGAAGATTTAACTGTAGAGATAGAAGATAAATATTTTGTTTCTCTTATCCTTTATACATCAGGAACAACAGGAAATCCGAAAGGTGTTATGCTTACATTTGATAATATTTTAGTAAATATGGAAGGACTTGATAAATATGAAATGTTTAAAACAACAGATAGAGTATTAGCCCTTCTTCCAATGCACCATATTTTTCCACTTCTTGGAGCAGGAGTTGTACCATTAGGTAAGGGTTCAACAATAGTATTTTTAAAAGAAGTTTCTTCGCAAGCAATGGTAGAGGCTTTAAAAAAATATAAGATAACATTTATTATTGGTGTTCCTAAACTATGGGAGATGCTTCATAAAAAAATAATGGAAAAAATAAATAGTGGAAAGATTACAAAAACTATTTTTAAATTAGCAGAAAAAATAGATAGTAAATGTTTCAGTAGAAAAATATTTAAAAAGGTACATGAGGGATTTGGTGGAAATATTAGATTTTTTGTTTCTGGTGGTTCAAAGTTAGATCCTCAAATTTCAAGAGATTTTCTTACTTTAGGTATAGAAGTGTGTGAGGGGTATGGTCTTACAGAAACATCTCCTATGATAAGTTTTACACCAACAGGAGAGATAGTTCCAGGTAGTGCAGGAAAAATTCTTGATGGAGTAACAGTAAAAATTGCTGAAGATGGAGAGATTCTTGCAAAGGGAAGAAATGTAATGAAAGGTTATTACAAAAGACCAGAGGCAACAGCAGAAGTTATAGATGCTGATGGTTGGTTCCATACAGGAGATTTGGGAGAACTTAAAAACGAGTTTTTATATGTAACAGGTAGAAAAAAAGAGATGATAGTTTTATCAAATGGTAAAAATATTAATCCGATTGAGATAGAACAATGGATAATGGCAAATACAAATCTTATAAAAGAGATGGCAATAATGGATTATGAAGATAGGTTGACAGCAGTAATTTATCCTGATTTCTATAAGTTACATGAAGAGGGAATAGCAAATATAGTAGAAACATTTAAGAAAGGTGTTATTGATAAATATAATAAACAAGCTTTAAGTTATAAAAAAGTTCTTGATATAAAAATAGTACAGGAGGAACTACCTAAAACAAAAATAGGAAAAATAAGAAGATTTATGCTTAAAGATGTAATTAATAAAAAAGAAGAAAAAAGAGAAAATATAAAAGAGCCAACAACAGAAGAATATAAAAATATAGCAAACTTCTTAAAAACAATAAAAAATAAACCAATAACTCCAATGGCACATTTTGAATTAGATTTAGGACTTGATTCTCTTGATACAATAGAACTTCTTTCTCATATAGAAGGAACATTTGGAGTGAAGATAGATGAGCAAACTTTTATTGAATATTGTACAGTAGAAAAATTAGCAGAATATGTGGAAAAACATTCAAATGAAATTATGAATGATACAAAGATGGACTGGAAAGAAATACTTCTTAAAGATGGAGATGGAAGTTTACCAAAATCTAATAAGGTTGGAAAAATTATAAAGCTTATTTTAAAACCAGCTTTTACATTTTTTATAAAATTAAAAAAAGAGAGTATGGAAAATGTAGAGAAGAATCAGCCTGTAATTTTTGCAGGAAATCATCAGAGCTTTTTAGATGGACTTATAATCAGCCAGATTTTACCAAATTCAGTACTTGATAAAAGTTATTATTTTGCAGATATTAAGCACTTTAAAAAAGGGTATATGAAATATATTGGTGAAAATTCAAATATAATTTTTGTGGATATAAATAAAAATTTAATAAATTCACTACAATTATTAGCTAAGGCTATTAGAAGTGGAAAAAATATAATTATTTTCCCAGAAGGAACAAGAAGTAGAGATGGAAAAATGATGAAATTTAAAAAGTTCTTTGCAATTCTTTCAAAAGAACTTAATGTTCCTGTTGTGCCTTTTGTAATAGATGGAGCTTATGAGGCTTATCCACCTAATAAAAAATATCCAAAAGCTGGAACAGTAAAAGTTAAATTTTTAGAAAAAGTTTATCCAGAAAATATGGATTATGATGAAATAGTAGAAAAGGTATACAAAAAAATATATGATGAAGTAAATTAAAAAATCAGGAGATTTTCTCCTGATTTTTTTATAAAGTATAAGCTAAATCTACACCCATTTTTAAAAGTTCTTTTTTAGA
>JAHHTB010000034.1 GCA_020024855.1 Fusobacterium sp. | reverse complement strand
ATTTTAACAGGAACTTTAATTTATAATTTAATAAGTGGAAACAAAGATATAAAAGAATGGGATAGATATATGATTGTTGGAAAGAACAATTTATTTATAGTTTATGAAGATAAACTTGCAATAAAAATTCCTTTTGACATTCAAATTGATAAAGATATAAGCTTTAGAGATTTAATAAAAGTAAAAAACTATGAAGAAATATTAAATAGAGTTAATGCAATATTACCAGAAAAAGTAGAAAAGTATAAAGTTATTAAATATGGTGAAGTTGATGTTAATGTAAAAAATGCAAGAAACATACCTGAAGTAATGATAAATGATAGAAGGCATATTCTTACTTCTAATATGGAATCAATGTTTAATGATCTTTTAAGAGATAAAAATATAAAAAATATAACAAATGAAAATATAATAGTTGATATATTAAATGCTAATGGAAGGGCAGGACATGCAAGAAGAACAGGAGAAAGATTAAAAAATGAACTTGGTGTCAAGTATAATGCTGCAAACTATGAAACAAATGGTGAGCAAAGTTATGTTATAGTAAATGATCTTCCTAAAGAAAAAGTTGAAGAGTTAATAATGAATATAGGAGAAAAATATTTTAAAATAAAAGAAGATGCGACTATTCCAACTCTTGCAAATGTAGTTTTTGTTCTTGGAAAAGAGGAAAGAAAAATATTTAATGTTGAGGTTGTAGGGGATAGTGCAACAGCAAGTCTTTATGCAGATACATTAAAAAAAGATGGATACAATGATGTAACTGAAAAAAAAGAAGCAGTAAAAGGAACAGATACGCTTATAAATTATAATAAAGAAGATTATTATATAGCATATAAAATTGCTAAAAAACTTGGAATAGATAAGTTTGTAGAAAAAGATGATTTACAAAATAAAATTATAATAGTTGTTGAATAATAAAATAATAAAGGAAGTTGAGAATGTTAGATATAATTTATTTAGTTTTAATTTTTATAGTTGGAAGTATTTCTATACAAATATCTAATGGTATATTTATTATGCCATACTTATTATATCTGACAAATCTTAAAACAGAAAAATCTATTATTTTAACAATTATAACAGCAATTATCTATGCTTTACAAACTGAAAAAATAATAGAGATACTTCTTTTCTTTATTTTATTTTATATAATATTTTATCAAGTTTTAAAATATCTAGAGTATTCTTACATAAATATTGTAATTTTTTCTCTTATAGAGCAGATTATTTGGGCATTAGTCTTTGAAAAAGGATTAGATTATATTGGAATTTTTGTACCTTTTGTCTTTTATAATATTTTTACTTTTCTTTTTATAAATATTTAGAAAAGGACTAGAGTAGGTGTAGTGAAATAACGAGATTAAAAGATTTAAAAGATAGAAAAGTAAAATATGCAAAAATTGGAGAAACAAATTCTGATAGATGTTTTATAGTAAAAATAGCAATAATAAGTATATTTTTTCTTCTTATAATTAGAATGGCATATCTTCAAATCTATAAGGGAGATGAATATAAATATAAAGCAGAAAATAATCGAGTAAAACTTGTAAGAGTAGAAGCTTTAAGAGGAAACATAATTGATGTAAATGGTGAGATTGTAGCTACTAATAAGATTGGTTATAGACTTAATTATTTAAATGAAAGAAGATATGATGAAAAAATTTTAAAGGATCTAAGTTATCTTACAGGTCGTACAGAAGAATATATTGAAAAAAGAATAAAGTATGGTGAAATCTCTATGTATACGAGAGAAAATACTATTATGGAAGATTTGGATGAAGAAACAGCTCATAAGATTTTAGAAAGAAAAAATGAATTTCCATATCTTAGTGTTGAAACATATTTTAAAAGAAAATATATAGAAGATGAAACAGCATCACATATTATAGGTTATGTAAAGAAAATTTCAAATAAAGAATATGAAACTTTAAAAGATGATGGTTATGAAGATAGGGATATCATAGGAAAAGAAGGAATAGAAAAACAATATGATAAGATTCTTCGTGGCGAAAAAGGATTTGAATATTTTGAAGTAAATGCAAGATCAATAGCTCAAAAAACAATAAAAACTAAGCCTTCAGAAAAAGGGAAAGATGTACATCTTACTATTGATATGAGACTTCAAAGATATATGGAAAATGTATTTAAAGAAAGAAAACTTGTTGGTAGTATGATTGCATTAAATCCTAAAAATGGAAAAATTATAACAATGGTAAGCTATCCAACATATCCATTAAATACTTTTAGTTCAACAATATCTTCAGAGTTGTGGAATGAAATTCTTTATGATAAGAGAAAACCTCTTACAAATAAAACAATTTCAGGAGAATATCCACCAGGGTCAGTTTTTAAACCATTTGTTGCTTTTTCATTTTTAGAAGCTGGAATTGACCCTAAAGAAAAGTTTTATGATGATGGTGCATATAGAATAGGAGAATGGCAATGGAGATCTTGGAAAAGAACAGGACATGGTTATGTAGATTTAAGAAAAGCAATTATAGAGTCAGCCAATGTATATTTTTATAGAGGTGCTCATCAATATGGTTCTGAAATTATAAGAAAAAATGTAAGAAATTTTGGATTCGGAAAATTAACAGGAATTGATATTCCTGGTGAAAAAAGTGGATTAGTACCATCTCCTGAATGGAAAAAGAAAAGATTTAAAGAAAGTTGGTATACAGGTGATACAATTATTTTTGCAATAGGACAGGGATATATGACAGCAACACCTCTTCAAGTTGCTCAAGCTTATTGTATTTTAGCTAATGAAGGTTATGCTTATAAACCTAGGCTTGTAGATTATATAAATGATGATAGCAGTAAAATAGAAACAGAAAAGCAAAAAACTTTAGAAGTAAAATATCCAAAAGAGTATTATAAATTATTAAAAAATGCAATGATAGGTGTGGTAGAAGAAAAAAATGGAACAGGGAAAGTATTAAAAACAGAAGGATTAAAAATAGCTGCTAAAAGTGGTTCAGCACAAAACTCTCAGTCAAAAGAAACACATGCGTGGGTTGCTGGATATTTTCCAACAGAGAATCCTGAAATTGTTTTTGTTGTGTTGCTTCAAGGAGCTGGTAGTGGAGGTGCTGTCGCAGGAAGTGTGGCAAAAGCCTTTGTAGATGAATATTTATCTCTGTATAAGAAAAAATAGTTCTTATTTGTAAAATTTAAAAGGGAGCAAAATGGAAAAGACAGTAGAAAAACAACAGAGAAATAGAAAAATAAAAAAGTCAGAAAATAAGGTTAAGATGGTTAATTTTTCTGAGAAAAAAGAAGTAAAAGAAAAAAATATTGTAAAAGAAGAAAAAATGTATGTAATTCCTCTTGGTGGACTTGATGAAATAGGAAAAAATATGAATCTTGTTCAATATAGAGATGAGATTATTATAATTGATTGTGGAGTTGGATTTCCAGAAGAAGGGCTTCTTGGAATAGATTTAGTAATTCCAGATTTTTCTTATGTAGAAAATAATAAAAATAAGATCAAAGGACTTTTTGTAACACATGGACATGAAGATCATATTGGCTCAATTCCATATCTTTATCAAAAAATTGATAAAGAGGTATCAATTTTTTCTGGAAAATTAACTTTAGCTCTTATTGAAGGAAAATTTGAAAATTTAAAAATGAGAGATCTTCCTAAAATGAGGGAAGTAAAAAATCGTTCAAAAGTAAAAGTTGGAAAATATTTTACAGTAGAATTTATAAGAGTAACTCATTCAATAGCCGATTCATATGCTGTGTTAGTAACAACTCCAGCAGGAACGGTTCTTTTTACAGGAGATTTTAAAATAGATCTAACTCCTGTTGATGAATTAGGAACTGATCTTGCAAGATTGGCTCAAATAGGAGAGAAAGGTGTAGATTTACTTCTTGCTGATTCAACAAATTCAGAAGTAGAAGGATATACACCATCAGAAAGAACAGTTGGAGCAGCATTTCAGTTAGAATTTGCTAAGGCTAAAGGAAGAATAATAGTTGCAGCTTTTGCTTCACATATTCATAGACTTCAACAAATTGTGACTATTGCAGAATCTTATGGAAGAAAGATAGCTATTGATGGAAGAAGTCTTGTAAAAGTATTTGAAGTAGCTTCAAAAATGGGATATTTAAAAATAAAAAAAGATACAATGATTTCTCTTTCAGATATTGAAAATGAAAAAGATAATAAAGTTGTTATTTTATGTACAGGAACTCAAGGAGAACCAATGGCTTCTCTTTCAAGAATAGCTCAAAATATTCATAAGCATACTAAAATTAAAGAAGGGGATACTGTAATTATATCTGCAACTCCAATTCCAGGAAATGAAAAAGCTGTTTCTAAGAATATAAACAGTCTTTTAAAATATGATGCAGAAGTAATATTTAAAAAAGTAGCAGGAATTCATGTATCTGGACATGCTAGTAAAAAAGAGCAAGAATTAATGTTAAATCTTATAAAGCCTAAATACTTTATGCCTGTTCATGGTGAGTATAAAATGCTTAAAGCACATATTGAAACAGCAATAGCAACAGGCATACCTAAAGCCAACACTCTATTAGGACTTAATGGAAGTAAAGTTGAAATTACACAAAGTGGAGTAAAAATAAAAGGAAAAGTAAGTGCAGGTGCAACATTTATAGATGGATTAGGTGTTGGGGATATAGGACAGACCGTATTAAGAGATAGGCAGCAACTTTCTCAAGATGGAGTAATAATTGTAGTATTTACTTTAAATAAGGAAACTGGTAAAATAATCGCTGGTCCTGAAATAGTAACAAGAGGGTTTACATACTCAAAAGATTCAGAGGAACTTATTAATGGTACTCTTGAGCATATCAATGAAAAACTTGCTAAATTAGAAGATACAAAAATAAAAGATTGGCAACCAATAAAAAATATGACAAAAGAGGCTGTTGCTAAATTTGTATATAGTAAGACAAAAAGAAATCCAGTTATTCTTCCAATAGTGATGGAAGTTTAATAAAATAAAAAATATTAGAGAAATATAGAAGAGGAGACAATTAATGAATAGCAAACAAAGAGAATTTTTAAGAAAAGCAGCACACGATTTAGAGCCAATGATAAGATTAGGTAAAGATGGATTTACCGATAATCAAGCACAAAGTATTTTAGATGTTATTGAGTCAAGAGAACTTATCAAAGTAAAAATACTTCAGAACTCTAAAGTAGAAAAAGAAGAAGTAGCAAAAGAAATAGAAGAAAAGACAGGTTGTGAAGTAGTAGGAATAATAGGAAAAACAATAATTCTTTATAAACCTAATATAGAAAAACCAAAAATATCTTTAGAAGTTAATACTATAAGATAATAATTAAAAGAAGGAAAATTTATGAATGAAACAGGAATAATTTTTGGAAATAAAATACTAGATGTAACTTTTATTGCCTGGTTTATAGCACAATTTTATAAAGTTTTATCTACTATAATTTTTCATAAAAAATTAGATGTAAGACGTTTTTTTGAAACAGGTGGAATGCCAAGTTCACATTCTTCAACTGTTTCATGTCTTTCAACATGTATAGGAATTATTTATGGAAAAGATAGTGGATATTTTGCTATTTCAGTAATTATTTCAGTAATAGTTATGTATGATGCTATTGGAATTAGAAGAGCAGCAGGAAAACATGCTGGGGTTTTAAATAGAATGGTGGAAAGACTTTCTTATAAAATTGGTGAAATGTTTCATGATGAAAAATTAAAAGAACTTCTAGGGCATACACATTTAGAAGTTTTAGCAGGAATGTTATTGGGAGTTGCTGTAGCTTTCATATTCAAAGGCTATTTAATTTCATAATAAAGGTGGAAAGAATGAATTTAGATAATATGACAACAGAAAAGCTGAATGAACTATGTGGCGATATAAGAAAAAAAATTATAGATGTAGTATTAAAAAATGGAGGACATCTTGCTTCTAATCTTGGTGTTGTAGAGCTTACAGTAGCATTAAAAAAAATCTTTACTTCAAATGAAAAAAATAAGATTTTATTTGATGTAGGACATCAAGCTTATGTTTATAAAATTTTAACAGGAAGAGAAAAAGAATTTTCAACTTTAAGAACTTATAAAGGGCTTGGACCTTTTTTAGATCCTAAAGAGAGTAAAGAAGATTATTTTATAAGTGGGCATGCTGGAAGTGCTTTATCCGCAGGTTGTGGAATAGCATATGCAGAGCCTGATACAAGAGTTATTGTTGTAGTTGGTGATGCTTCTATAGCAAATGGGCATTCATTAGAAGCTCTTAATAATATGGGAAATCTAAAAAATATGATAGTTATTTTAAATGATAATGATATGTCTATCGGAAAAAGTGTTGGATCTCTTTCAAACTTTTTTAGTAAAATGATTTCAAGTAGAGTGTATATGAATGTAAAAAAAGATGTAAAAAATATAATTGGTAAGGGAAATTTTGGGAAAAAAGTAAAGAATACTCTTGGACGAGCAGAACATTCAATTAAAAATTTCTTTCTTCCAATGAGTATATCTGAAAACTTAGGTTTTAAATATTTTGGAGTGATAGATGGACACAATATGGGAGAACTTTTAAAAGTTTTTCAAAAAGCAAAAGAAACAGAAGGACCTATTTTTATTCATGTAAGAACTAAAAAAGGGAAAGGATATAAACCAGCTGAAGAGCATAAAGAGAAATTTCATGGTGTAAGCCCCTATAATCCTTTTAAAATAGAAGGACGAAAAACTTATTCAGATATTTTTGGAGAAAAGCTTGTTTCTATGGCTGAAGATGATAAAGATATTTGTGCTATATCAGCGGGAATGGTAAAAGGAACAGGACTTAAGGAATTTTTTGAAAGATTTCCTGAAAGAAGTATTGATGTAGGAATTGCAGAGGGACATGGAATAACATTTGCAGCAGGGCTTGCAATTTCAGGAAAAAAACCTTATTATGCAATTTATTCTACATTTCTTTCAAGAGGAATAGGACAGCTAATTCATGATGTTTCTCTTCAAAAATTACCTGTAAGATTTATGATAGACAGAGCAGGTATAGTTGGAGAAGATGGAAAAACACATCATGGAATTTATGATGTATCATTTTTACTTTCAATTCCTAATTTTGCAATACTTTCTCCTACAACTAAAAAAGAACTTGAGGAGATATTGGAATTTTCAAAAGGATATAATTGTCCAATAGGGATAAGATATTCTAAAGAAAATGAATTTGATATTGAGGGTGATACATCTTTTGTTTTTGGGAAATGGAGAGAAATAAGAAAAGGTAAAAATAATTTATATATAGCTACAGGTTCTATGCTTAAAGAGATATTAGATGTTGAGATACTTTTAAAAGAAAAAGGTTTAGATGGAACTATAGTGAGTGCAGCATCTATAAAACCTATGGATATAGAATATATAAATAAAAATTTTAAAAACTATAATAATATAGTTGTATTAGAAGAGAACTATTATATTAATTCTTTTGGAAATGAAATTATAGATTATATTAATAGTTCAAAAATAAATAAGAAAATAATAAAAATTGGAATAGAAACAGGAGCAGTTCCTCATGGTAAGAGAGGAATATTGCTCGAGGAGTATGGTTTAAGAGGACAAAAATTAGTAGAAAGAATAGAAGGTAGAATTAATGGGGAAAGCTAATGAAAAAGCATTAGAATTTATAAATATACTTGTAAATAATGATATGGTTGGAGAACTTGAAAATTATGATGATCAAGGGGTAAAAGTTAGTGCTCATACATATGATGTACTAAAAGTTTCGATTGAAGAAATTAAAAGAGATTATACAGATTTTGATGAAGCTAAGAGATTTATAGATTTTTTTGCAATAATTGTGGGAGTAATAATTCATGATTTGAGTAAAGGGAGTATAAGAAAAACTTCTGAAACAATGTCACATTCACAAATGATGTTAAAAAAACCTGACTATATTATAAAAGAAGCTGAATCTCTATTAGATGAAATAGAAAGTCAAGCAGGTGTAAAAATAAAAGAAAGTATAAGGAAGAATATTACTCATATAGTTGTATCACATCATGGAAGATGGGGAAAAATTGTCCCTAATACAAGAGAGGCTCATATTGTACATAGAGCTGATATGTACTCTGCAAAATATCATAGAATAAATCCTATAGGTGCTAATGAAATACTTGAAGCACTTTGTATGGGAGAAAATATAGTTGAAGTTAGTAAAAGATTTATGTGTACAACAGGGGTTATAAAAGATAGACTAAAAAGAGCTAAAATAGAACTTAGACTTAAAACGACAAAACATCTTATAAATTATTATAAGAAAGTAAAAAAAGTTCCAATAGGAGATAATTTTTTTACAAAAAGAGTAAGAGAAACAGCAAAACTTATAGCTGCAGTTGAGAAAAAAGGATTTAAACAACTTATTCTTACTAATAAACTTTTAGATTATTTAGTTGATGATGAGATTTTTGAACCTATAGGAGAAAAAATAGATGAAGGAGAGAATTGATATTCTTTTAGTGAATAATGGATTTTTTGAAGATATAGACAAAGCAAAAAGAGCTATTATGGCTGGAATAGTTCTTGTGAATAATTTGAAAATAGAAAAACCAGGAACACAGATAAAGATAGATGATGATAAAGAATTTAATATAAGAATAAAAGGAAAATCTTTTAAATATGTTAGTAGAGGTGGATTAAAACTTGAAAAAGCTATAAAAGTTTTTGGACTTGATTTTTTAGGAAAAAAAGTTTTAGATGTAGGTTCGTCAACAGGTGGTTTTACAGATTGCTCTTTAGATTTTGGAGCAAGTCATGTGTATGCTGTTGATGTGGGAACAAATCAACTTGATTGGAAACTTAGAAATAATAATAGAGTGACATCTATTGAAAACAAGCATATAAGAGATTTAAAAAAAGAAGATATAGATAATTCAGAAATAGATTTTATAGTTATGGATGTTTCTTTTATATCAATTACAAATATATTTTCTTCTTTAAAAAAATTTTTTAAAGAGAATACAAAGTTAATGGCTCTTATTAAACCTCAATTTGAAGTTGAGAGAGAAATGATAAATAAGGGTGGAATTGTAAAAGATAAAAAAAATCAGATATATGCAATTGAAAGAGTTATAAAAGAAGCAGAAAAAAATGGATTATATCTTGAAAAATTAGATTTTTCTCCAATAAAAGGTGGAAAAGGAAATTCAGAATATATTTCTCTTTTTGGGTTAAAAAAATTAGATGATACAAATATTGATATAGAAAAAATAGTTGATTTATGTGAAAACTTAGGGGGAGCACTATAATGAACAATTTAAAAAGATTTATGGCAGCAGCTTTCATAATGCTGATACCAGTTAATATATCAGCTAAAGAAAAAGAAGTTAAAACAGGTTTTATGAATAATGTGAAAGAACTAAAAGAAATATCAGATATAATGGATATTATTCAAGAAAACTTTGTTGGAGATAAAAAGCTTGATAAGACAATTCTTATGCAAGGAGCTTTAAAAGGAATGATGGAAACTCTTGATGATCCACATTCAAATTATTTTTCTAAAGATGGAATGGAAGATCTTGAAGGAAAAATAAAAGGAGAGTATTCTGGTGTTGGAATGATAATAAGAAAATCTTCAGGAGAACCTGTTATGGTAGAGCTTCTTATAGAAGGAACACCAGCTTTTAGAGCTGGAATCAGACCTAAGGATAAGCTTATATCAATAGATGGAAAACAAACATACAACATGGATATTGAAGAAGCTTCAAAGTTATTAAAAGGGAAAAGTGGAACAACAGTAAAAGTTCAAATATACAAAGAATCTGAAAAGAAAACAAGAGATATAACTTTAAAAAGAGAAACAATAAAACTTGAAAATGTAAGTAGTAAAATGCTTAATAATAAAATAGGTTATATTAAACTTACTCAATTTGGAGATGACGTTGATACACAGGTTGCAAAAAGTCTTGAAAAACTTCAACAAGATGGAATGAAAGGACTTATATTTGACCTTAGAAATAATCCTGGTGGAAGAATAGATCAGGCTATAAAAATTGGATCAATGTTTATTGATAAAGGTGTAATTGTAAGTGAAAAAACAAAAGATGGAAAAGAAACTATAAATATGAGAGAAGGAAAATATTATGGTGATTTTCCACTTGTAATTCTTATTAATGAAGGAAGTGCTTCTGCATCTGAAATAGTTGCTGGAGCAGTAAGAGATTACAAAAGAGGACTTCTTGTAGGAGAGAAAAGTTTTGGAAAAGGAAGTGTTCAAGTTCTTTTACCTCTTCCAGATGGTGATGGAATAAAACTTACAATAGCAAAATATTACACTCCAAAGGGAGAAAATATTCATGGAAAAGGAATTAATCCAGATATTTTAATTGAAGAAGATGAAGATTATCTTTTCTATGATGGACTTGTAACAAACATAGATGAGAAAGAACAAGCTGAAAGTAAAAAAAGATTACTTAATGATGTTGTAGGAAAAGAGAAGGCAGAAACACTTTCTAAAAAACAAGATAAACAACTTCAACAAGCAGAAGCAGCAATAGCATCTATGATAAAAGAAAGAGAATCAAAAAAATAAAAATGAAAGGTGGTAATTATGCTTTATATAGTAGCAACACCAATTGGAAATCTAGAAGATATAACTTTTAGAGCAGTGAGAATACTAAAAGAATCAGACTATATATTTGCAGAAGATACAAGAGTTACTAAAAAACTTTTAAATCATTTGGAAATAGCAAATACCCTTTATAGATATGATGAACATACAAAACAACATCAAGTTGAAAATATAATAAATCTTTTAAAAGAGGGAAAAAATGTAGCTTTAGTTACTGATGCTGGAACTCCATGTATATCAGATCCAGGATATGAAGTTGTTGATGCAGCTCTTAAAGAGGGAATAAAAGTAGTCCCTATTCCTGGGGTAAGTGCAATGACAGCCGCAGCTTCTGTTGCAGGAGTCTCAATGAGAAGATTTATTTTTGAAGGGTTTCTTCCAAAGAAAAAAGGAAGACAAACTCTTTTAAAATCTTTTGCAGAAGAAAAAAGAACTATAATGTTTTTTGAATCTCCTCATAGAGTAGTAAAAACTTTAAAAGATATAGAAGAGTTTATGGGTGTAAAAGAAATAGTCCTTATAAGAGAGATTACAAAAATTTATGAAGAAATTATAAGAGGAACAACAACAGAACTTATTTCTAAATTTGAAAAGCAAACATTAAAAGGTGAGTTTGTAATAATAGTAAGAGGAAATGAGCAAGAGGAAAAAAGAGAAAAAGTAAATAAATACGCAAAAGATCAATATGAGGAAGAAGATTACGAAGACGAGGAGTAGGAGGAAAATTTTATGTCAATGACAAGAATAAACTGGTATCCTGGGCATATGAAAAAAACAAAGGATATGATGAAAGAAAATATGCCACTTATAGATATAGTTTTAGAAGTGGTAGATGCAAGAATTCCTATTTCTAGTAGAAACCCTGATATTGCAACTTTCTCAAAAAATAAAAAGAGAATAATAGTAATAAATAAAGCAGACCTTGTAGAAAAAGAGGAAATTAATCAGTGGAGAGATTATTTTATAAAAAATAATGATGCTGATGAAGTTTTAGAGCTTAGTGCTGAAACAGGATTTAATATGAGAAAACTTTATTCTATAATAGATAAAGTATCTGCAGAAAAAAAAGAAAGACTTATGAAAAAAGGTCTTAGAAAAGTTAATACAAGACTTATGGTTGCAGGAATACCAAATGTTGGAAAATCAAGATTAATAAATAGAATAGTTGGAAAAAATAGTGCTGGTGTTGGAAACATGCCAGGATATACAAGAGGGAAACAATGGGTTAGAATAAAAGAGGGATTAGAACTTTTAGATACTCCAGGAATTTTGTGGCCTAAATTTGAAGATGAAAGGGTTGGATTTAATCTTGCAATTTCAGGAGCTATAAAAGATGATATTCTTCCAATTGATGATGTAGCTTGTAAACTTTTAGATAAAATGATGTTGTATGGTTTAAAAGATTCTTTAAAAACTAGATATAAGCTTCTTGATGAAGATTTTGAAGGAGTAACAGGAAATATTATAGAAAATATAGCTAAAAGAATGCAGATGATACAAAAAGGTGGAAATCTTAATGTTCATCAGGCAACACTTACTCTTTTAAGAGACTATAGAGCAGCTAAATTAGGAAAATTTGGATTGGATAGAGAACTGCTTCAAGGAGGAAAAGATGAAAAATAATGTAGCAGAAAAACTTTCTTTAAATCTAAAGGAAATAGAAGAAATTTTAGTGAATTTTTTAAGAGAAGAAGTTCATAAAGTAGGATTCAAAAAAGTAATCCTTGGACTTTCAGGAGGAATAGATTCTGCTCTTGTAGCTTTTCTAGCAGCAAAAGCTTTTGGACCTGAAAATGTATACACAGTTATGATGCCATATAAAACTTCAAGTAAAGAGAGTATTGAACATGCTGAACTTGTTGTTAAAAAAACAGGGATTAACACTAAAAAAGTGGAAATAACTCCAATGGTAGATGCTTATTTTGCAATGAATGAAGACATGACAAGCCTTAGAAAAGGAAATGTTATGGCAAGAACAAGAATGTGTGTTCTTTTTGATAATTCAGCTAAAGAGGGAGCTCTTGTTTTGGGAACTTCTAATAAAACAGAAATACTTTTAGGATATAGCACTCAGTTTGGAGATTCAGCTTCTGCAATAAATCCAATAGGAGATTTATATAAAGCTCAAGTGTGGGCATTATCTGAATATATGGGTGTACCTCAAGAAGTAATAAAGAAGAAGCCAAGTGCTGATCTTTGGGAAGGACAAACAGATGAACAAGAGTTAGGTTTCTCTTATCAAATGGCTGACGAAATATTATATTATTTAGTAGAAGAGAGATTAAGTCCAAAAGAGATTGTTTCTCTTGGATATGAAGAAAAAATTGTAGAAACAGTTGTAAGAAAGATAAAAATTAATCAATATAAAAGAAAGCTTCCTGTTATTGCAAATATTTCAAAAAGAGGAATGGGAAGTAATTTTAAATATCCTAGAGACTGGGGAGTATAAAATTATTTTAAGGAAGGCAAGTATATTATGAAAGAAAAAGAAGAAAAAAGTTTGCTTGAAGAATTAAAAGAGTTTGAAAAAGAAAAGGATAGAATAAGGCAGATTGTAGGAAAAATAGGTGGTAAAAATAATACTCAAGTAAAGAGGGTAAATAGTCTTTTGATTGGAATGATAATAGCCCTTTTATTTATGGGTGGAGTTCTAAGGAAGATGTCTTTAGAACTTACTATGTATCTAGCTATTCTTCTTGGAATAATAAAAATAATATGGATGCTTTATGAAACTAAAAAGTCAAATCATTTTCAGTTTTGGATATTAAATTCTATTGAAGTAAGAATAAATGAGATATCTAATAAAATAAATAAAATTGAAAAAAAATTACGAGAGATTGAAACTAAAAAAAATGAAATGGATTAATTGAAAAAAGAAGGGAGAGAAAAGTATGTTTATATGGCTTGGAATATCAATAGTATTTTTTATAATAGAAGCAATAGTACCAGGGCTTATTTCTTTATGGTTTGGGATAGCTGCAGCTATAACAATGATTTTATCTCCTTTTCTTGATAATTATTTTCATGAGTTTTATGTTTTTATAATACTTTCAATAATAATTTTTATTATTACTAAAAAAGTATCTAAAAATTGGAAAACAAAAAAAAGAGATAAGGTAGATAGAATAAGAGGAAGTATTGTAGAAATAAAAAGCATAAATGATAAAGGTCTTTATGAAATTTATCTTGATGGAAAGAATTGGACAGGAAAAAGTTATGATTCTCTTGAAGTAGGAGAGAAAGCAGAGGTAATTGGTATAGAGGGAATAAGACTTGTTTTAAAGAAATTAGAAGATAAATAAAT
>JAHHTB010000033.1 GCA_020024855.1 Fusobacterium sp. | reverse complement strand
GTTTACATGGGGTTTGCTTCTGTCAAATTTTTCTTTTGCCATTTTTTCCTCCTAAGTTTCTAATTTAAATTTTTTATTTATATGTTCAACTTTTATTGTTGGACTTAAGTTTAGATATTACTATCTTCCTCTTTCAGCTTTTATAGCTTCTTGAATTGCTCTTGGAACTGCGATATACTCTTCAAATTCCATTGAATAGTTAGCTCTTCCTTGAGATTTAGATCTTAAGTCAGTTGCATAACCAAACATTTCTGATAAAGGTACTTTAGCATCGATGATCTTAGCACCGTTTCTATCTGTCATACCTCCAACCATTCCTCTTCTAGAGTTGATATCTCCTATGATATCTCCCATGTACTCTTCTGGAGTAGTTACTTCTACTTTAAAGATTGGCTCTAGAATAACTGGTTTACATTTTTCAGCACCTTGTTTCATTGCCATTGATCCAGCAATTTTGAATGCCATTTCTGATGAGTCAACCTCATGGAATGATCCATCATAAAGAGTTACTTTAACTCCAACTAAAGGATATCCAGCTACAACTCCATTTTCAAGAGCTTCTCTACATCCTTTCTCTACAGCAGGGATATATTCTCTAGGAATTGCTCCTCCTGTAATTTCGTTAACAAATTCGAAATCTTTTCCTTCTAAAGGTTCGATTCTTAATTTAACGTGTCCGTATTGTCCTTTACCTCCTGATTGTTTAGCATATTTAACTTCTTGCTCAACACCAGCAGTTATTGTTTCTCTGTAAGCAACTTGTGGTTTTCCAACAGTTGATTCTACTTTAAATTCTCTTCTCATTCTGTCAACAATGATATCTAAGTGAAGTTCTCCCATTCCAGATATGATTGTTTGTCCAGTTTCTTCATCAGTTTTAACTCTGAATGTAGGGTCTTCCTCAGCAAGTTTTGCAAGAGCGATTCCCATTTTTTCTTGGTCAGCTTTTGTTTTTGGTTCAACAGCTACTGATATAACTGGATCTGGGAATTCCATTTTCTCAAGAATTACAGGATTTGTTTCAGAACAAAGAGTATCTCCAGTTGTTGTATCTTTTAATCCAACTACTGCTGCGATATCTCCACAGTAGATAACATCTTTCTCTTCTCTTTTATTAGCATGCATTTGAAGAAGTCTTCCCATTCTTTCTTTTTTACCTTTAGTAGAGTTTAAAACATAAGATCCTTTTTCTACCATTCCAGTATATACTCTAAAGAATGTTAATCTTCCAACAAATGGGTCTGTCATAACTTTGAATGCTAAAGCTGCGAAAGGAGCCTCATCACCAATTGGTAATTCAATTACTTTTTCTGCATCTTTGACATCTGTACCTTTTATCATTCCTTTTTGAGTTGGTGCAGGCATATATAAAGTTATAGCATCTAGTAATGGTTGAATTCCTCTGTTTCTGAAAGCTGTTCCACATAATACAGGAATTATCATATTTCCTATTGTTCCAGCTCTTAAAGCTTTTTTAATTTCTTCATTAGAAACTTCTTCTCCACCAAGGTATTTTTCCATTAATTCGTCATCACATTCAACAACAGATTCAATCATAAATTCTCTTGCTGCTTCAGCTTCATCAGCTAATTCTGCTCTAACGTCTCTAACTTCTATGTTTTGTCCTTTATCATCTAAGTAAACTATTTCTTTCATTTCAATTAAGTCTACTATACCTTCAAAAGCATCTTCTGCTCCAATTGGTAATTGGATAGGTACAGGATTTGCTCCTAATTTTTCTTTAATATCGTTAACACACATTTTAAAGTCTGCTCCGATTCTATCCATTTTATTAAAGAAAGCCATTCTTGGTACACCATATTTGTCAGCTTGTCTCCATACAGTTTCAGACTGAGGTTGAACTCCGTCAACTGCAGAGAATACTGCAACTGCACCATCTAGAACTCTTAGAGATCTTTCAACCTCAACAGTAAAGTCCACGTGTCCTGGTGTGTCTATTATATTTATTCTGTGATTTTTCCAGAAACATGTTGTAGCAGCAGAAGTAATTGTTATACCTCTTTCTTGCTCTTGCTCCATCCAGTCCATTGTAGCAGCTCCATCATGAACTTCTCCAAGGTTGTGGTTAACTCCAGTATAGAAAAGTATTCTTTCTGTAGTTGTTGTTTTACCAGCGTCGATGTGAGCCATGATACCAATGTTTCTAGTCATTTCTAATGAAACTTGTCTAGCCATTTAGTGTTTTCCTCCTCGTTATTACGCTAAATTACAATTAATATTTATAGTGTGCAAATGCTCTATTAGCTTCAGCCATTCTATAAGTATCTTCTTTTTTCTTAACAGTTGCTCCTTCATTGTTAGATGCTGCGATTAATTCAGCTGCTAACTTCTCAACCATTCCATACTCTTTTCTTTCTCTTGTGTAAGTTACAAGCCATCTTAAAGCTAGAGTTTGTTGTCTCTCTAATCTTACTTCAGTTGGAACTTGGTAAGTAGCTCCTCCAATTCTTCTTGATCTTACTTCTACTTGAGGCTTAATGTTTTCTAAAGCTTGTTTAAATACATCGTACCCCTCTTTACCAGTTTTTTCTTTTATTAAATCCATTGCTGAATAGAATATAGATTCTGCTAATGATTTTTTTCCATCTACCATGAATGCATTTATAGTTTTAGTAACTACCTTATCAGAATATCTTGAATCAGGTAATACATCTCTCTTAACTGCTGCTCTTCTTCTTGACATTTAAACTGTTCACCTCCCTAATTAATTACGCTTTTTTTACACCGTATTTAGATCTTGATTGTTTTCTGTTGTTAACTCCTGCTGTATCTAGAGCTCCTCTTATGATTTTATATCTAACCCCTGGTAAGTCTTTTGTTCTTCCACCTCTTATAAGAGCTATTGAGTGTTCCTGTAAGTTGTGTCCTTCACCTGGAATATAGCAAGTTACTTCTAGACCGTTAGTTAATTTTACTCTGGCAACTTTTCTTAAAGCTGAGTTTGGTTTTTTAGGTGTAGTAGTGTATACTCTAACACAAACTCCTCTTCTTTGTGGGTTTCCTTGTAGTGCTGGTGACTTTCCTTTTTCTTCTAAAGTCTGTCTTCCTCTTTTTACTAATTGATTTAAAGTAGGCATTTTACCCTCCTTCCGAAATTTTTTTATATTTTTATATTATTATATAACTTAGATATTATAGTCTTTCTCCAATAAAAAGTCAAACTAATCTATTATATAGCAGATGATATTCTAGCATATTTTAAAAATTTTTACAAAGAATTTTTTAAAGTTTTCAATTCATTTTCAATGCTTTCCCATTCTTCCATCTTAGCCAAGATATCATTATCTAAGGAACCAAGGGCATTTTGTATATCTAATAATTTTTCTAAATCATTTATCTTTCCTGCAATTTCATAATCTTTTTCTAAAAATTCTTTTTTTGTTTCAAGCCTTTCTATCTCTTTTTCAACCTCTACATATTTTTTTTCTAAAGATGAAATTCTATTTTTTACCCTTTTTTGTTCTTCATAATCATTAACACTAGATAAGTCTTTTTCTTCTTTTAGTTCTTTTTTTGAATTACAATAGGCTGTATAATCACCTGTAAATTTTTCTGCTCCATTTTCTGTTATTTCATAGATAGTGTTAACTATCCCTTCTAAAAAATATCTATCATGAGATACTACTAAAATTGTTCCTTCATAATCTTCCAAAGCTTCTTCCAAAACTTCTCTTGAATATATATCAAGATGATTTGTTGGCTCGTCAAGAACTAAAAAATTAGCTTTTTTTAGAATAAGTTTCATTAAAGTTACTCTTGCTTTTTCTCCACCACTAAGAGAACCTATTAGTTTCATCACATCATCTTCTGGAAATAAAAATCCTCCAGCAAGTCTTCTTACTTCTTCTTCACTCATTGGATAATTATAAAGAAACTCATTTAAAATTGTAGCTTTAAGGTCTAAACCTTGATGATTTTGATCATAATACCCGATTGTTACTTTATCACCTATTGTAACAACTCCACTATCTGCTTTTTCAAAGTCATTTACTATTTTTAAAAGTGTTGACTTTCCAACACCATTTTTCCCTATAATTCCTACTCTTTCTCCTCTATAAATTTCTAAATCTAAATTTTGAAAAATTCTTTTTCCATCATAAGATTTTGAAAGATTAGTTACCTTTAAAACTCTATCAACACTTGGTCTTTCTATTTCAAATTTTAATTTTATTTTTCTTTTAGCAAAAACTGGATTTTCCATTTTTTCCATTCTATCTAAAAGTTTTTGACGACCTCTTGCTTGTTTTGATTTTATCCCAGCTTTATATCTCAAAACATATTCTTCTATTTTTTTTATTTTATCCTGCTCTTTTTCAAAAGCTTTTACTGCACCTGAAAGATAAGCCTCTTTTTGAATAGTATAATCTGTAAAATTTCCCTTGTATGTTCTTAATGTCTTACCTTCTATTTCAAAAATTCTATTTACAACATTATCAAGAAAATATCTATCATGAGATACTACTATTACAGCTTTATTATAATCTTTTAAAAACTTTTCTAACCATTCTATTGCTACTAAATCTAAATGGTTTGTTGGCTCGTCAAGTATTAATAATTCTGGCTCTTCTAATAAGATTTTTCCAAGAGCAACTCTTGATTTTTGTCCTCCTGAAAGATCTCCTATCTTAGTATTCCATAAACCTTCTGGAATACTAAGACCATTTAAAATCTGTTTTATTTTATATTCTATACTATATCCTTCTGCTTGTTCGTATCTTGTTGAAATTACAGAAAGTTCTTCCATTATTTTATCAAAATTTTCTTCCTCAATATTAAGTCTTAAACTAAGTTCATGAATTTTTTTATAGTCTTCAATAAGAGAACTAAAAACATTCATTAATTCTTCAAAAACCGTATTTTCATAATTAAGATTTATATTCTGTGAAAGATACCCAATTTTTAAGTTTCCTTTTTTAGATATTGTTCCTCTTCTATCAGTTGAGGGATCTACATCATTTTCTTCTACTTCTAATATCATTTTTATAAGTGTTGATTTTCCTGCTCCATTCACACCTATAATACCTATTTTATCTTTCTGATCTATTGAAAATGTTATATTCTTAAAAAGAGTTTCTCCTGAAAATCCTTTATATAAATTTTCTACATGTAACAATGCCATCTTTTACACTCTCCTGATAATTTCTAATTACTATTTATTATATCATATTTTATTTTTACTTTAAATAAATTACATAAGAAATGAGGCTAAAGGATACCCTATAAATACTGTTACTACTGTTGTTATAAGCATAAAAATAAATCCATATTTCATCATACTTCCTGTATCTGTCCATTCTGAACCTATTGCCATAGCTATATGAGGCATTGCTGGTGGAGTTGCAAAAGCATAAGCTGACATCATTCCAATTATTGACACCATAGCTGGTATTGATATAGAATTACCAATAGCTTGGAAAATAGGTATAGCTACTGTTGTTACTACTGTTACTGTTACCATATTAGATGAGAAATTTGTTTGAATACAAGCCCATGCTGTAAAAATAAATATTAAAAATAATGGTGAAACATCTTTTAGTAATGGACTTAATTCTGTAATTATATATTTAGTAAGTCCTATATTAGGATTTGTCATTGCACTACCAATTGCTAAAGTACCTGCACACATTACTATACTTGACCACTGTATTCCTTTTTTCATTCCTTCTGTAAAATTAAGTAAAGGTTTATTTTCAAAAGTTAATATAGAATAAAGAATCACTCCAAGCATAGGTGGCATAGCTGTTCCCATCTTACTTATTTTCAACACTATTGGAAATACATCTTTTAACAAACTAGGAAGTATCCATAAAGCCACAACTAAAGTAAAAATAGCAAGTGTTAATTTTTCTTTTCTATCTATAGGTTTTAATTCTTTTTTTAAAATTGTTACATCTATATTTTCTATTTCTGACATATCAGGTCTTAAAATAAATCTAAATACCAAAACAAGAAAAATTGTACTTATTATTCCGACAGGGATTGCAAATGCCATATATTGAGCATATCCTATATTTAATCCTGTTGCTGTATTATAAAATCCCATTGCCATAATACTAAATACATGTGCTATTGGTGTCATTCCTGCTGATACAGAAACACAAAATGCTAATCCTATCATTAGCATATTTCCTATTTTATCACCTTTTTTTAAATTTAAAATTTTATTAATTTTTTCTAATATTGGAAGAAAAACTACAAAAAGAACTGTTGGAGATACAAAACATCCTATAAATATAACTGCTGTAAAAAAAGAAATCACAAATTTCCATGGTCCTTTTTTAGCGATAGGACTTGTTATAAAATATAATGCACACCTATTTAAAAAATTTGTTTCTGATAAGGTATAAGTACACATAAAAGTAAAAATAAGAAATACTATTACTTCACTTCCAAAAGAACTATGAAAAATAGTCTTAAAACCTATTTCTGGTAATAATCCTAAAGCTCCAATACACAATATACTTGGCCAATCAATAGCAACTGTTAACCATAAAAGTAATACTCCTGCAAATATACCGACTACACTCATAGCTGATTCATTCATTCCTTCTGGTAAAGGAATATACCTTCCAAATATTACTAATATAAAACTCATTACTATGTAGATATTCCTCTTTGTTAATTGTTTCATTTTTTCTCCTTAACTAAATTATTATTTATAAAAAATAAAAACCGACACTATATAATATTGTAAAAGTAGGTCGGTTTCTATTATTAATATTATTTATTCAAAATTCCTATTAAAATGTCTTCTGATGTTATAGGAAGTTCTCTAAAATTTACTCCTATTGCATTTTTTATAGCTGCTGCTATAGCTGGGGAAGGAGTATTGATTACTACTTCTCCTATTGACTTTGCCCCAAAAGGACCTGTTTCTTCATAACTTCTACTAAACTCAACTTCCATTTTATGAATATCTTTTCTACAAGGAATTTTATATTGCATAAAACTATCTGTTATTACTCTTCCTTTTTTATCGAAAATAATATCTTCATAAAGAGCAAGTCCTATTCCTTGTGCCATTCCACCTTCAACCTGTACTCTTGCAGCACTTGGATTTATTGGTGTACCACAATCAACTACTGAAAGAATATCAAGTACCTCACACTTTCCTGTTGAAGGATCTATTTCCACTTCTGCAAATCCTGCTACAAATGGTGGTGGAGATGTTTCACTTCCCCATGTTGCTGATGTTGCTAATTGATTTCTTAAATCAAAAGAAACTGATTTTAAAGCTAAATCTTTTATAGTTATTGATTTTGTTTTATCAATACTTTCAACATGACTTCCACAATAAATTAAATTATCTTCTGTTGTTTCTAAAATAATTGCTGCTGTTTTTATAATCTCTTTTTTCATTTTTTCACAAGCAAGAACAACAGCTTTTCCTGTTACATAAGTTCCACTTGATGCATATGCTCCAGGATCATATGGAGATACATCTGTATCACTGGCATTTATTATTATTTCTGACATAGGAACTTCTAATATCTCAGCTGCCATCATAGTTGCAACAGTGTCACTTCCTTGTCCCATATCCGTTACACCTACACAAACAGTAAAGTTTCCTGCATCATTAAGTCTTACCATAGCAGATCCTGTATCTACTCCAGCTATTCCTGATCCTTGCATTGTAACTGCCATTCCATATCCTCTAATTTTTCCATTAGACATAATTTTTCTTGGATATCTATCATTCCAATTAAATTTTTCTTTTCCTATCTCAATACATTTTTTTATACTTCCACTTGCAACACCACTATCTTTTCCTGGTTCAACAAGATTTTTCATTCTTATTTCAATAGGAGAAATATTTAAAGTATCTGCAAGTTCATTAACTATTGATTCTACTGCAAAAGTTCCTTGAGTTGCACCATATCCTCTAAAAGCTGCTCCAACCATTGTATTTGTATATACTACATCAGCTTCCATTCTCATTGGTATTTTTTCATATAAAGGGAAGGTTTTAAAAGATACTAATCCTGTTACTGTTGGAGCATGTTCTCCATAAGCACCTGTATTTGAAACTACTTTTATATCAATTCCTTTTATATTTCCTTCTTTATCTGAACCTATTTTTACATTAAGAGTCATAGCATGTCTTGTATTACCACAAACTTGTGTTTCTTTTCTTGTAAAAATTATTTTTGAAGGCTTTTTAGTCATCATTGTAACAAAAGCTGAATACATCTCACAAACCATTGTTTGTTTTGCACCAAAACCTCCACCTATTCTAGGTTTAATTACTCTAATTCTACTAGCATCAAGATTTAAAATTCTTGAAAGATGTCTTCTTACATGAAAAGGTATCTGAGTAGATGAAATCGTTGTTAATCTTCCATTTACATCATAAAAACTATATGAACGATATGTTTCCATCATAGATTGTATTTGGGCTTGTGTACGATAAGTTCTTTCTATTATTATCTCACTATTAGAAAGTCCTGATTCTACATCTCCTTTTGTATATAAAAGATGGGAAGCTATATTTCTATTTCTATCATATCCTATATCATAATTTGTATGAGCATCTTCCATATGAACTTTTATTAGAGATGTCGTTGCTTTTTCATAATCAAGAAGTGGTTCTAAAACTTCATATTCAATTTTTATTAATTTCATTGCTTTTAAAGCAATTTTTTCACTTTCTGCTGCAATTATTGCAACAGGATCTCCAACATAACGAACATATTCATCTAAAAGACGTCTATCATATGGAGAAGGCTCTGGATAACTTTGTCCAGCTGGTGTAAATCTTGTTTTAGGTACATCTTCAAAAGTATAAACAGCCTCTACACCTGGTACAAGTAAAGCCATCTTTTTATCAATTGATTTTATTTTTGCATAAGCATGAGGGCTTCTTAACAGTTTTATTATAAGAGTATTATTATTTAAAACTAAATCATCTGTATATACAGGTTTTCCTGTAATAAGATTTATACTATCAACTTTAGGTGTTGAATTATTTACTATTTTCATTATCCATCACCTCTTGCATATAAGCCTTTATTCCTCTTAATTGAGAAACATATCCACTACATCTACATAAATTTCCATTAAGATAATGCAATATTTCTTCATCTGATGGGTTTTTTAATTCTTTTAACATAGCTATTACTGTAAGAGTAAATCCTGGTGCACAAAATCCACATTGCTCTGCTCCTTCGGCTGCTAAATGTTTTGCTAATAATTCAGCTTCTTTTGGATAATTTTCTATAGTTTCTACTTTTTTATTCATAACTCTTGCTGCTAAAGTACTACATGAAAGAACGGGTTTTCCTTCTACAAGAACTGTACAAAGTCCACAAGCTCCTGTATCACAACCCCTTTTTACACTTAAATAACCTGCTTTTCTCATAGTATCAACTAAATATTCATCATCTTCTATAAGAAGCTCTTTTTTTCTATTATTAATAACAACATTTAAAATCATTACTCCACCTCCATTAAAGCTTTTTCAAGAAGAGCCATACTTAAAAGTTCTCTATACTCTTTCGAACCTCTCATATTAGTATCAAATATTAATTCTCTTCTTATAATTTCAGAGGCTATTTTTTTATCAAAACCTTTTGAAATATGTTCCATTGTTTCATAAGCAAGAACTGCTTTTCCTGGTCTCGCTCCTACAGAAATTCTAACCTTGCCTTTTTCATTTTTTGAAATAGCTAAATTAAGAATAGAATAATCTGCCTTACTTTTTCTCACACATTGAAAAGAAGATTTCAATTTTTCTTTTTTTATAATGATTTTAGTTAAAATATCTTTTCTTGTCTGTCTTTCTTTCAAAAATTCTTCAAGTTTTAAAACTCCACCTTTATAAAGAACAACATATGAATCTAAACATAAAAGTGCTGTAATTAAATCAGAAAACCCATGCTTTGTAAAAACTGTTGCACCTACTCTTACATTATTTCTTAATTGTACTCCTACAACATCCTCTACTGCATGAGCTAAAACTGGAAAATAGTTAAATAAAAGTTTATTTGTTTCAATATCTCTAAAAGAAACCATTGCACCTATTTCAAAGCTGTCTTCTTTTTCTATTATTTTATTAATCTCACTAACATTTGAAATATCTATTGCTGTATTATAATTTGTATTTCCCATTCTTAAATAAGAAGTACCACCAAGTAGCACATTTTTCTTATTTTTTATTAATTCATCATAAGCTTCTTCAATTGTTGAAGCTGCAAAGAAATTTTTAAAAGTAAACAATAATATCCTCCTCTATTTCTTATCGTTAGGTAATAATATATTTAAGATTACTGCAATTGATGCTGATACAACTATTCCAGAACCACCAAAAATAAGCTTTACACTTTCAGGAAAATTTACTAAAGCATTTGGCACTGCTCCAAGACCATAACCAACTCCTAAAGAAACTGAAAGAATTACTGCATTTTTTCCTCTTAATGGCTCTTTTGTTATAAGATTTACACCACTTATAAATATCATTGCAAAAATCATAACTAAACTTCCCCCAATAACACTTGAAGGTACAACTGTTAATAATGCTCCTAATTTAGGGAAGAAAGCACCTGCTATTAAGAACATAGCACCAACTGCTACAACAAATCTACTCATTACTCCTGTCATTGTTACTATACCAGTATTTTGACTAAATGAAGTTGTTGGAAGGATTGAAAAAATTGATGCAAGAACACAACCAAGACCATCAGCTAAAATTCCTCCAGATAACTCTCTATCTGTTACTTCTCTTCCTGCTCCTCCCATTGTAACACCAGACATATCTCCTACTGTTTCAACAGCTGAAACTATAAACATCATCATCATTGCAAAAATTGCATCTACATGAAAAGTAAATCCATAAGAAAATGGTTTTGGAAATGCTATAAATGGCATTTCTTTTATAGGAGATAAATCTGTTATTCCTAAGATAAGTGCCACTATAAATCCAAAAATTGTCCCTATAAAAACTGATCCTGTACTTGTAATACCTTTTGTAAATTGTTTTAAAATTATTACTATTATAAGAACTATTGCACCTAAACCTAAATTAACAAAAGATCCAAAATCAGAAGCTCCAACTCCACCTGCAAAGCTATTTATTCCTACTGGAATAAGTGAAAGTCCTATAGATAAAACTACTACTCCTGTTACTACTGGTGGAAAAAAACGTCTAATTTTCTTCATACAAAGACCTATACAAGCTTCAAAAAATCCACCTACTAAAACTGCTCCTAATATACCTTCCATTCCATATTTTAATCCTATTGAAATTGCAACAGGCACAAAAGTAAAACTAATACCAACAACAATAGGTAATCTTGCACCAATAGGTCCTATTGTATAAGCTTGTACTAATGTATTAATACCTGCTATAAGCATACAAGCTTGTATCATATTTGTCTTAATATCCAAAGGAACATTTAAAGCTCCTGCCACAATAATAACTGGTGTTAAGTTACTTACAAACATCGCAAGAACATGTTGTAACCCTAACGGAATTGCCTCTGATAATTTTGGTATACCATCAATGTGGTATGGTGAATAATTTCTCATTAAAAAAACCTCCTAATTGTTTTTAACCCAAAAACATTAGTGATGAGGAAGAGCAAAACTCATAGCGGTTAATTACGGTTAACCGTAGAAACTCTTGTCCAATCACAAGTATATATGAGCATACCTTAAAATTTTACTATAGTATAAAATATTTTGTCAACTTTTATATTCTAAAAATGTACAGAAAAAATTAGAAAGTGTATCCAAAAAAGATATTGAAAAGTGCTTCATCTTTCTCTATATCATTTGTGAACACAGCTTCAATTGGTCCTAAAAAAGTGTCCCAGCCTATTCCTATTCCATAACCATTATAATAATCTTCTCCAAATTTACTATCCTCTTGATAAAATAATTGAGATGAATTATAAGTAAGTACATTGTATTTTCCAATAAGATATAAATTTCTTGCCACTTCATATTGAAGAGATAAACCACCTAATAAAAATTTATCTGTAATTATTCCACTATAAGGAAGTCCATAGAATCCAACTGTTCTAAAACCTGTATTAGTATCTCTCAATCCTCCTAATTTAAACATTTCTTCATATGACTTTCCTATATTTGTTATATCTATTTCTCCACCTTTTAAGAAGAATCCACCACTAAATTTTGAAGTAAATGGAAAATAAGCATCAAATTTATAATTATATCCTATAAACTCTTTATGATTATCTACACCTACTCCTGAGAAACCTGTTATATTACTATAATTTCCTTTTGAAGGAAAAATAGAATTATTAAGATTATCGTGAAGAAGGTATAAACTGCTCCAACCATAATTTCTAATATTATCTGTTGTGAAGTTAGTTCTTTCTCCATTATTATAACTACTGCTGATATTTTTATACCCCAACGACATACCTAATAAATAATTTCTAAAAATACTTGTTCCTATATCTAACTGAACATTAAAAATATTTGATGTGTATTCTGATACTTGATCTCCATTTTTATAGAAAAATACTGGAGACATCCCATAAGATAAACCATAGCCACCTATAAATTGAATATCACCAACACCAAATTTCATTTTATTTCTTAAACCAATTTTTGGATATTTTGAAAGTTCAAAATTTAAAATATAATTTTGATTATATCTATTTAAACGAGGAATATCTAAATCTACACTTAAAATAGAACCATAATCTGAAATATAGCCTATTCCTGCCATAAGTTTATATCCATTATTTTCTTTTACTGAAAAAGTTATTGTTTCATCTTTTATTGTATAAAATACCCTATCTACATAAGAAAGATTATAAATCTCTTTTGCCCATAAATTTATATCTTCTATTTTTAAAGTTTCTTTTTTAGGCATAAAACTTTTAATAGCTTCTATACTTAAAGTCTCAGCTCCATCAAGTTTTACATTCTTTATTTTTGTTTCAAAAGGTTTTAGTTTTTTTGTTCTCTCTTTATAACTATTAAATTCTTTTTCATTACTTATATTTTTCAAAATATGAGAAAAATGCTCTCCTGCCATCTCTCCCTCTTTCACTAATTCTGCAAGAGAACCAAAATCAAGGGTATTATGATTTTTCACCTTGGGAACAATAAGAATATCTGCATATTTTTTTTGCTCTTTTGTTTTTTCATCACCTTGATAAGTTGCTATTTTATTAACTACACTTATTATATTTGATTTATCTGTTATAATTTCTGAATCACTTGTTATATCAACTGCTATTATAATATCTGCTTTTTCTTTTAATGCCTCCATTATAGGAAAATTATCTATTACTCCTCCATCTACATAATATTTTTTATCATCTTCAACAGGAACTATTACTGATGGAATTGCCATACTCATAAGAGTTGATTTAGCTAAATCACCTTTCTTTAAAACAACTTCTTTTCCTGTATTTAAATCCGTTGTAATAGCTCTATAAGGTATAGGAAGTTTATCAAACTCTTCTATTCCATTTACATGATTAAAAATCTTTTTAAATTCAAGATATAAATATTCACCATCAACAAATCCTTTTGGAAAATAAATTTCATTATTTTTATCTATGCTTATTTTTATTGGTCTTTCTATATATCCAATTCTATCTGAAATATTTTTTAAAGTTCTATCTTCTGTATTTGAAAACAAATCCATAAAATCTAAATTAAAAACTACATTTTCTATCTCTTCTGGGGTATAACCTGTTGAATACATAGCTCCTACTATACTTCCAACACTTGTCCCAACTATATAATCAATTGGTATTTTATATTTTTCAAGAACTTTTAACACACCTATATGAGCTGCTCCTTTGGCTCCACCACCACTTAAAACAAGAGCAATTTTAGGTCTATAATTTTCTGAAATAGGTTTATTAATATTAACTTTACTTTCTGATATTCTCTTTTTCAAAAGTTCTAGATCTGCTTTTTGTTTCATCAAATCTTCTATTTGTCTTTCTATTATTTCTATCTTTTCTTTTTTTGTATAAACTTTTCCATAATCATCTCCAAAACTAAAATTAAAAATCAATGTAAATAGCATAAAAAAATAAATGCACCATTTTTTTTGAGACATTTTTCCTCCGAATTTTTTATTTTTTGTCTAATTATTTCT
>JAHHTB010000318.1 GCA_020024855.1 Fusobacterium sp. | reverse complement strand
CCATATTCTATGACAATAAATGGAAAAAATAATTTGATTGTTTTAGAAGAGATAAGAGAAATTTCACATAAAGTAATAGAAGGAATTTTAAAAAATATAGATTATAATGAGATAAATGGATATATTTTAAAAAATAAAAGCTATCTAGAAACTCTAAAAAGCTATATTTTAAATGTAGTTTTACCTAAAATCAATGGAATAGAGAATGAAAATAAAAGTATATTAGCAGGAATGGATGGACAATTTATCAAGCCAGGACAATCAGGATATCCTACCAGAGGGAACTTAGATATATTGCCAACAGGAACAAATTTTTATGCCTTAGATCCAAATAAAATTCCAACAAAAACAGCTTGGAAGATAGGGAAAAAACTAGGAGAATTATTAATTGAAAGATACAAAAAAGATGAGGGAAAAATTCCAACAACAATTGCAATGATTTTATATAGTGGAGATACAATAAAAACTAATGGTGATGATATAGCAGAAATATTATATCTATTAGGAGTAAAACCAATTTGGGAAAAAAGTAGTGGAAAAGTGGTAGATTTAGAAGTAATTCCATTAAATGAATTAAAACGAGCAAGAATAGATGTAATTTTAAGAATTTCAGGATTATTTAGAGATACTTTTCCTAATTTAATATATCTTTTAGAAAAAGCGATTAATTTAATAGCAGGATTAAATGAGAATGATGAACAAAATTATATAAAAAAGAATATAAAGGATGAAGTTTTAAAACTAATGGAATTAGGGTATGAAAAATCAGAAGCAAAAAAATTATCAAAAGTTAGAGTTTTTAGTTGCCCACCAGGGACTTACGGAACAGGTGTAAGAACGTTGATAGAGAGCAAACAATGGGAGAATAGAGATGACTTAGGAAAAGCTTATATTTCTTGGAGTAGTTATGGATATAATAGCAATTATCATGGGAAACAAATGAAGATATCTTTTATAGAAAAATTAAAACATGTCTCTTTAACTGTTAAAAATGAGGCTTCAAATGAAATTGATATGTTAGAAAGTGATGATTATTATGCTTATCATGGTGGATTAGGAGCAGCTATAAAATATGTATCTCAAAAAAATATTAGATCTTATTCAGGAAATACAAGTAATCCAGAAGAGGTAAAAATAAGAGATATAAAAGAAGAAGGTGCCAGAATAATGAGGGCTAGAATCTTAAATCCTAAGTGGATTAAAGGATTAAAATCTCATGATTATAAAGGTGCTGTTGAAATGAGTGCAATGTTAGATACAGTTTTTGGTTGGGATGCTACTTCAGATATAATTGAAAATTGGATGTATGATAAAATTTTTGAAAAGTATATTAAGGATAATGTAACTAGAGAATGGATAGAAAAAAATAACAAACATGCTCTATTAAATATGAGTGAAAGATTATTAGAATTAGAAAAACGTAAAATGTGGGAAACAACAGAAGAAAATTTACAATTGTTGAGAAAAATATATTTAGAAATAGAAGGGGAAATTGAAGAGTATCAAGAATAAAAATA
>JAHHTB010000317.1 GCA_020024855.1 Fusobacterium sp. | reverse complement strand
ATACTAATTATTATATTTTAAATAATAAAAATTTAAAAAGGGTTAACATTTTTTATTTTTAGAATAGAAATGAGATTTATAATATAAAAAATAGCTCTCTAGAATTAAAAATCTAGAAAGCTATTCCATATTTTATTTAATTTTTAACTAGAAAGTATAATTCCATCCAACACAGAATTCTCCATAGTAGTTATCATCATGAGCAGATTTATTATCTCCTTTTCTATCAAAATCTCTCATTTCATATTGATAATATCCATTTATATTTAGATTTTCAGTGATATCATATCCTGCTGATAAGATAAAGATGTGATTATTTTTAATTTCATCATATCCTTCTCCATCTCTATATTTCATATCATATTTAGTATCTGTATCAAATTGCCATCTGTATTCAAATCCGATATTTAATTTTTCACCTTGATAAAGTGGAGATGAAAGTCTTAATTGTTGTCTATAGTTATGTTCAAATCCAGCTTTATCTGTATCTGATAAATCATCTACAGTATTAACTGACCAAGTATCTGCTTCAAAATAGTATCCTAAAGTAACTGGTCCAACTGTTAACATAACTGGCATTGTTTCAATATAGTAAGCATCTTCGTGGTCATTTGCTCCATTATTTGATTGATAAGCACCATCAATCCAACCAGAGAACATTCCATATTGATATTTAGTTCTTAAATAGTATCTGTCAAAGTCATCTTCATTTCTAAATCTGAAACCTAAAGAGAAGTTTTCAAAATTTCTCCAAGCATCTAAGTCTATTCTATGATTTTTGCTATGGATTCCATCATCAGTGTCCATTGACCAAGTTTTTCTAGCCATTAAATCAAATGTCCAATTATCTCCATAAGCTAATCCAACATAGTTTGCAAAATGAACATCTTCTCCAATATTATCTGATCCAGAAGTATTATCTATTTCTAGATATTGTCCTACATTTGTTACTCTTAACATAGGTGCTGGTGTAATTACTGGTGTTTCCTCAACAACAACAACTTCCTCTACAGCAGGTACAACTTCTTTTGCATAAGCAACAGAAGATACTAATGATAATGCTCCTAATAAAAGTACTACTTTTTTCATAATAAAATCCTCCCTCAAAAATATTTTAATTAAAAGGTAACTATTTAGGTAACTTCACCTTTAATTATGTTAATATTTTAAACTACTGACTTACTCAGAGGTCAAGGGTTTTATAGGAATTTTTAAAATTCTAACTTCTAATTCATTTTCTTTCTCAGCAAAAAGTGAAACATCTTCTATAAAGATATCGCCATTTATTTCATAATTACTTGCTTCTATTTTATTTAAAAAATCTTTTATAACAAAATCTTTTTCACCATTTTTTTTAAGATATAGAAAAGCATATTCTCCTTCAGGAAAAATATATTTATTTGGATAACTTTCAATATCAGTTTTTATTATAAACATATCAGATTCATAATTTTTCATTAAAATATTCTTTTTTGATATTCCTTTACCAAAAAATTGTTTTTTTAACCAGTTAAAATCTT
>JAHHTB010000316.1 GCA_020024855.1 Fusobacterium sp. | reverse complement strand
ATAGTAATATCTCTTCCTTGATTAACAACATACAACTTGTTATCAATGTAAAATTTATTATTTTTATTCAGCAGAATACATCCCATAACAAAAAATCCTCCCTTTAAAAACTATACTTAACCAATTAAACATATAATTGACACTATTATATATTGAAGATAAGAAAAAATAAATCCTTTTTTGGACTAAAAAATAATAAAATGTTTATTATGTGGAATCAAAACTATTAAAAAACCAGTAAAAATAGAGGTATTAGACAAAAAAGGGTAAAAAAATATTTTTGAAATATTTTCAAAGTTTTTGTCACAATTAGATCAAATTTATATTTTTGGATAAAAATATAAACAAAATTAAAATTAATTAGCTAAAATTATATTTGAAAGATGAGAAAAAAAGAAAAATTTTATATATAAATAAGATAAGAAAGTCTTATTTTTAGCGGATTTTAGCAATTTTTAAAAAAATAATCCTAAACAGGACTCATATAGTATATTTATAGTGTATAATACTAATTATAAAATTTGTACTCTTTACAATAGTGTGACAAAACAATGTTAAACATAAATTTATTTAAAACGAGGAGAGGTGTGAATTTAATGAAAAAGAGAGGAAAGTTGGCAATATTATTAGGAACTCTATTGTTGTCAAGCTTAGCTAATGCATCAGAAGGAGAGATGGAGCAGGAAAAAATTATAATGAACTATGAGGTTAAAGCCGGAATAACACCATATGAAAGATATGGGAGTAAAGCTTACTCAGAGAGATTTGATGATGGAGTAGATTTTGGATTAGAAGCTTATAGAAGATTTGGAAATAAATATGCACTTGGATTTGGAGGAGAGGTTAAAAGAAAATTAAATGAGGAATTTATTAAAGAAGATGGAGAGAGATTATACACTTATTACATTATTGGAAAGAAGAATTTGACAGATACTGTATCTTTAGTAGGAAGATTAGGAAAAACAAGTCAAAAAGAATTTGACTCAAAATACTATGTAGCTGCTGGATTAGAAAAACGTTTTGGAAGAGTTACATTTCAATTGCTTGGAGAAAATACAAAATTACAAAATAATGTAGAAAGTAAAAATTATACTACTGTAGGACTTAAATTAGGATATATTTTTGGAGAGATTCCTGAAGGGAATAAGATGCTAGAAGCACCTACAGGACCGGTTCCAGAAGTAATTGCACCTGAGCCAGTAGAAAAACCTAATTTCAAATTAGAGATAATCGGTGATGAGGTAACAGGAGGATATGAAGCTTATAAAACAGCAGTTCCAGAACCACAAATTGAAAATGTAAGATTGTTGACAAAACAACTAAATGATTATGATAGAAGTGGAATATTAGAAATGGCAGCATACTCTGATAACACAGGAAGTAAAGAGTTAAATGTTAAGTTAGCAAATGAAAGAATGGATAATTTAGAAGCTGAATTTAAAAATAGTGGATTAACTGAAAAAGTAAGAATTGATAGAAAAGATCCAAATATGACAGTTAAAGAGATATATAAAGTGGATAAT
>JAHHTB010000032.1 GCA_020024855.1 Fusobacterium sp. | reverse complement strand
CTTGAAACAACTTGTCTTAGTAGAAAAGAACCTGAAATTTTTATTTAAAATTTTTCCCTGCTACATAAGATAGCAGGGAATTTTCTTAAATAATTATTCTACTTCTTTTGTAAAAGCTAGGTCTACTATTTTTAATCCATCTACCCCCGCACTTACTATTCCACCAGCATAACCTGCTCCCTCACCTATAGGATAAAGTCCTTTAATATTTACTGATTCACCATGTTCATTACGAGTAATTTTTACTGGTGCTGATGTTCTTGTTTCTGGGGCAATTAAATTTGCTCTTTCACTTACAAAACCTTCATATCTTTTTCCCCAATAATTTAATGCCATCTTCATATTTCTTGTTATTACATCTGGGAAAAGTTTATTTAAATCATAAGGTGTTTTTTTCATTTCATAGCTTGTTTCTATCTCTTTAGTTGTAATTTTTCCTTCCAAGAAATCTGGAACACTTTGGTATAATGCTCCATAAGTTTTGACTAATTCAAAGGTTTTTCTTTCTAATTCCTCTTGAAACTTCATTCCTGAGAAAAGTTCATCTCCAAATTCATTTTCTTTTACTCCTACAACAAGAGCAGAATTTGAAAATCTTCCATTTCTATCAGAATAGCTCATTCCATTAACTAATGTTCCACCTTCTTCTGAAGCAGCATTTACTATTACTCCTCCAGGACACATACAAAATGAAAAAACTCCTCTTTCCTCTACTTTATTATTATATGTAAGACTATAAGTTGCTGCCCCTAGATTTTTATTTCCTGCATATTTACCATATTGCATCTTATCGATATCTTCTCTAGGGTGTTCTATTCTTGCTCCAATAGCAAAAGGTTTATTTTCTATAAACACCCCATTTTTATGAAGCATTCTATAAGTATCCCTTGAAGAATGACCTATTGCTAAAATTATTTTTGTTAAATGAAGAGTTTCTATTTCATCTTTATTATTTTTTATTACTGCCCCTTTAACTTCTCCATCTTCTATAATAATATCTTGTAAAAAATTATTAAAATAGACTTTTCCACCTAAAGAGATTATTTTATTTCTTAAATTTTTTACTACCACCTTTAATACATCAGTACCTATATGAGGTTTATAATCCCATATTATTTCTTTTTGAGCTCCACACTCTACAAATTCATTAAAAACTTTTTCTATATATTCACTTTTTATTCTTGTGTTTAATTTTCCATCAGAATATGTTCCTGCCCCACCTTCTCCAAATTGAATATTAGAATTTTTATTGAATTTACCTGTTTTTATAAAAGTATTAACAGTTACATCTCTTAAATCTACATCTTCCCCTCTATCAATTATAATAGGTTTATATCCATATTCTACTAACCTTAAAGCAGCAAAAAGTCCTGCTGGTCCTGTCCCAACAACTAATACCTCCTCTTTATTGTTACTAGCTTCTCTTTTTACTATTTTCATTTCTTTCACAAGAGATACATTCTTTAATTTTTCTATATCTACATTATTTTTTAAAATAACTTCTGTATTATAGACAAATTTTATATCATTTTTTTTTCTACTATCTATAGATCTTTTTGTCCAAATTATTTTCTCTATATTATTTTCTTGAATTCCTCTTTTTATAATCTCTTTTTCAATTTCTTTATTTTGATTTTTTTCTATTGAGATTATTATATTATTTACATTTATTTTCAAAAGTTATCACCTCAAAAAAATTATATCATATGAAAGAGTTTTAGAAAATAAAAAAGAGACTCATTTTTAGAGTCTCTTTTTTATATAATAAACTATCTTACTATACTAAAGCGATTATTGCTAATTCAGCAGAGTCACCTTTTCTAACAGAAGTTTTGATTATTCTAGTGTATCCACCATTTCTCTCAGCATATCTTGGTGCTAAGTCATTGAATAATTTTGCTACTGCTTCTTCATCTCTTAAGAAAGCAAAAGCTCTTCTTCTGTCTGCTAAAGATCCACCTTTACCTAAAGTAATCATTCTTTCAGCAAATTTTCTAAGTTCTTTAGCTCTAGTAACTGTAGTTTCTATTCTTTCTTCTCTTACTAATGAGATAGTTAAGTTCTTAAGCATAGCCATTCTGTGGTCAGCTCTTCTTCCTAACTTTCTATATGATTTATTATGATTCATTAGTTAGCTTCCTCCTTGTTAATATTATTCAGAAAATTCATTCTGATTAAGATCAAATCCTAATTCTTTCATTTTTTCAAGGATTTCATCAAGAGACTTTCTTCCAAGATTTTTTATCTTTAGAAGGTCATTCAGAGTAAGTTTTGCTAATTGCCCAACTTCTTCTATTCCAGCTTTCTTTAAACAGTTAAATGAACGAACTGTTAAGTCTAACTCTTCTATCTTAGTCTCTAACATATTGTCATCTTTAGTTGTGCTTTCTACTTCCTCTTCTTCTTCTTCTATTTCTTCTCTTAAATGTTCCATTCTATTTCCTAAATCTAGGAATGGGTTTAAGTAAAGTTTTAAAAGTTCAACAGAGTAAGAGATTGCATCTCTTATAGAAACACTTCCATCAGTTTCTACATCAAGAATAAGTTTATCAAAGTCTGTCATTCTACCAACCATTGTTGATTCAATAGAATAAGAAACTTTTCTAATTGGAGTGTATATAGCATCAATAGCTATATAATCTACTGGCCAATCTTTTCTATCTATCTCTTCTGATACAATAAATCCTTCTCCAACATCCACTAAAAACTCAATATCTAACTCTCTATCAGTTGTTATTGTACAGATTACTTGATCTGGATTAACTATTTCTAGTCCAATATCAGGTATTATATCAGCAGCTGTTACTATCTTAGGTCCTTTGACAGAAAGAGTCATCTTTCTCTCTCCAGTTGATTCAGTTTTTACAACGATTTCTTTTATGTTTAGGATTATGTCTGTAACAGGCTCTTTAACCCCTTCCATAACTGAAAATTCGCTTAAAACTCCATCAATTCTTACACCTTTTATAGCTGCACCGGGTATAGATGAAAGAAGAACTCTTCTTAGAGCATTACCTATTGTATTTCCATATCCTCTATATAAAGGTTCAATAACATATTGCCCTTTAAATTCGTTTTCTTTTACTTCAGTAATGTTTATACCTCTTGCATGTTTTTCAATTTTTAACATTTGATCAACTCCTATTAAAAGGCTAAAATTATTATCTAGAATATAACTCAACGATTAATGATTCATCTAAATCGAAATCTAGGTCATCTTTAGTTGGGTTTTGAAGAATTTTTCCAGAGAATGCAGCTTTATCTAATTCCATCCATGCTGGAACATTAACTGCTTCTACTGCTTCTTTAATTAGGTCTAAGTTTTTAGAATTTTCTAATATAGAGATTACATCTCCAACTTTAACTCTGTAAGAAGCAATGTTTACTCTTCTTCCATTTACTAAAACGTGTCCGTGAGAAACTATTTGTCTAGCTTGTCTTCTAGTTTTAGCAAATCCCATTCTGTAAACAACGTTTTCTAATCTTCTTTCTAAGTACTCAACAAGGTTAAGACCAGTTACACCGTCTTTTCTGTTAGCTTCCTCATAAAGTTTTCTGAATTGTTTTTCCATTACATTATATATAAATCTTGCTTTTTGCTTTTCTCTTAATTGTACTGCATATTCTGTAGGTTTTCTATTTGCATTTGGTCTGAATCCTCTTTTTGAAGTTTTATTTACTCCTAAAACCATAGGCTCAATTCCAAGTGCTCTACATTTTTTTAATATAGGCTGTCTATTTCTTGCCATCTCTTAAATATTCCTCCTTCTTGTTAAAACTTTCTTTAGCGATAATTAGGCTCCCAAAAGGGCTAAACTACACTCTTCTTCTTTTTGGTGGTCTACATCCATTGTGTGGAACTGGAGTTACGTCTGTTATTTTAGTAACTTCTAAACCTGCTGCTTGTAATGATCTTACACAAGCTTCTCTTCCTGAACCAGGCCCTTTCACTTTAACTTCCACTTTTTTCATTCCGTTTTCCATTGCAATATTTGCTGCTTGTTCAGCTGCTATTTGAGCTGCGAATGGAGTTCCTTTTTTAGTACCTTTAAATCCAGAAGTTCCTCCTGATTTCCAGCTAACTACTTTACCTTCTGTATCTGTGATAGCGATAATAGTGTTATTGAATGTTGAATGTATATGAGCAACTCCGCTAGGAATATTTTTTAATTTCTTTTTAACCTTAGCTACTTTCTTTTTAGCCAACTTAGCTACCTCCTCACTTCTTTATCTATTACTCTACAATAAGCATTAATAATTAATTTTTAAAGTTATTAATTATTATTTTTTAACCATTTTTTTAGGACCTTTTCTAGTTCTAGCATTAGTCTTAGATTTTTGTCCTCTTACAGGAAGGTTCATTTTATGTCTTAAACCTCTGTAACATCTGATATCTAAAAGTCTTTTTATTGCAAGTCTAACTTCTTTTCTTAAGTCTCCTTCTACTTTTAGACCATCAATGATTCCTCTGATTTTATTTAATTCCTCTTCTGTTAAATCTTTTACTCTAGTATCAAAGTTAACTCCTGCTTGAGTTAAAATGTCTTGAGCAGTCTTTTTTCCGATTCCGTAGATATAAGTTAAAGAGATTTCTACTCTTTTATTTCTAGGTACATCTACACCAGCAATTCTAGCCAAATTGTTTCCTCCTCTTCACCAAAAATTTTTATATATTCGCTGACATCTGTGGTCAGCCAACACTTTCTTCGACATGCCTTACACTTGTAAGAACAGGCTCTACAGCTCTACATGTCTTTACAGTACTTCCAATGTCAGTACTAAATTTGTTCCAGTAAAATAATCAAATTATCCTTGTACTTGTTTATGTTTTGGATTTTCACAGATTACTCTGATTTTTCCATGTCTTCTGATTACTTTACATTTGTCACAAATAGGTTTAATTGATGTTCTAACTTTCATCTCTACCTCCTTTTTCGTGATGTAACATAAAAACTACTTCTTTCTATACACTATTCTTCCTCTTGATAAATCATATGGCGAAATTTGAACAGTTACTTTATCTCCTGGAAGGATTTTAATGTAATTCATTCTCATTTTACCAGAAATATGACCTAAAATAGTGTGCCCATTCTCTAAATTTACTTTAAACATCGCATTTGGAAGGGCCTCAAGAATAGTACCTTCTAATTCGATAACATCTTTTTTTGACATAACTCCTCCTACCGAACAGAAATTCATATCATATTAACATATATAACAAAAAAAGTCTATATTTTTTTGAAAAAATTTTAATATTTTTTTAATCTTTTTTGCTTAATATCACAGGTTTTCCATCAACAATTGCAATGGAATGCTCAAAATGTGCGGATTTCTTTCCATCTTTTGTCACTACTGTCCACCCATCAGGAAGCATATTTATTTTATATGTTCCAACATTGACCATAGGTTCTATTGCTAAAACCATTCCATTTTCAATTTTAAGACCTCTACCTTTTCTTCCATAGTTTGGTACCATTGGATCTTCATGCATATCATACCCAACACCATGTCCAGCATAGTCTCTTACAACTGAAAAACCATTTTTTTCAACATAACTTTGAATTGCATGTCCTATATCACCAAGTCTATTTCCTACTACTGCTGCTGCTATTCCTATTTCTCTAGCTTTTTCTGTTACTTCAAGAAGTCTTTTAGTTTCTTCATCAACTTTTCCTACTGGATATGTTATAGCAGCATCTCCGTAATAGCCATCAAGAATAGTAACTGTATCAACACTTACTATATCTCCTTCTTTTAAAATTATATCCTTACTTGGTACACCATGAACAACTGCTTCATTTACAGAAATACAAGTTCCTGCAGGAAAAGCTCCGTAAATTCCTGGCACACCAATACACCCAGGGATTGCTCCCTGAGATCTGATATAATCTTCCACTATTTGATTAAGTTCATAAGTTGATATTCCTGGTTTTATATAAGGAGGAAGAATATCTTCATATAATCTAGCTATAATTTGATTAGCTTTTTTTATTCCCTCTATATCTTCCATTGTCTTTATTGCTATTGACATTTCTTTTCCTTTCTTAAAATCAAATTAACCTAAAATATTAAATATTTCTTTAGTTATTTCATCTATATCTTTAGTACCATCAAGGTCTGCAAGAATTCCTCTCTCCATATAGAAGTCAAATAAAGGAGCTGTTTGAGCATGATATTCAGAAAGTCTCTTTGTTACTGTTTCTGCAGTATCGTCTTTTCTTTGAATTAATTCTCCATTACATAAGTCACAAACTCCATCTTTTTTAGCTGGGTTAAACTCAACATGGAAAGATGCCCCACAGTCTTTACATACTCTTCTTCCTGTAACTCTTCCAACTATTAATTCATCAGGTACATTTAAAGAAATTACTTTATCTAATTTTATTCCCATCTCTTTCATTAATACTTCCAAAGCTTCTGCTTGAGCTAAAGTTCTAGGGAAACCATCTAGAATGAAGCCTTTTTTACAATCCTCCTTAGATAATCTATCTTTTATTATCCCTATTATTGTAGAATCAGGTACTAGTTTTCCTTCATCCATAAATTTTTTGGCTTCAAGTCCCATAGCTGTTCCTTCTTTTATAGCAGCTCTTAATATATCTCCTGTAGAAATTTGTGGAATTCCATATTTTTCAATTATAAATTTTGCTTGTGTTCCTTTCCCTGCTCCAGGTGCACCAAATAACATAATATTCATTAACTTCTCATCTCCTTAAAAATTTATATTTTATTATTTAATTTATTTTACAACTATATTGACTATTTTTCCTGGGACAACTATAACTTTTGCTACAGTTTTTCCTTCTGTATGTTTTTGTACATTTTCAACTGCAAGAGCTAATTTTTCTATATCTTCTTTTGAAGTTGTTCTATCAACAGAAATAGATCCTCTTACTTTTCCATTAACTTGAATTGCAATTGTTACTTCATCTGCTATTGTCATTTTTTCATCATATTCTGGCCAGTTAGCATTGAATAAGAACCCCTCTTCTCCCATAGCTTCCCATAATTCATCACAGAAATGAGGAACAAATGGTGAAAGCATTATTACTATATTTCTTAATACTTCACCAAATACTTTTTGAGATTCTGAACTTTCTTTTTCTGTTCCAAGTACATTAGCTCTAAAATCATATACATCATTTATAAGTTCCATATTTCCTGCTATTGATGTATTGAAATGATAATTATCTTCTATTGCTTCTGTTACTCTTTTTATTGTTTGATGAAGTTTTCTTATAAGTGCTTTATCTTCTTTAGAAACTTTTGAATAGTCTATCTTTTCATCTTTTATTAATTCAATATTTTCAAGAACTACTCTCCATACTCTATTAAGGAATCTAGAGGCTCCTGCAAGTCCATTTTCATTCCACTCTAATTCTTTTTCTGGTGGAGCAGTAAACATGATAAATAATCTCGTTGTATCAGCACCATATTTTTGAATCATCACTTCTGGATCTACTCCATTATTTTTAGATTTTGACATCTTCTCTATTTTTATTACAAGTTCTTCACCTGTTTCTAAAGAATATGCTTTATCTCCTGCTGTTCTCACTTCATGAGCAAATAAGAATCTATTTTCTTTCTCAGAATAGTATGATGGTCCTAATACCATTCCTTGAGTTAGAAGTCTTTTAAATGGTTCATTTGCTTTTAAAAGTCCAATATCTCTTAATACTTTTGTAAAGAATCTTGCATACAATAGGTGCATTACAGCATGCTCAACTCCTCCAATATATTGGTTAACTGGTGTCCAACTATCAACTGCTTCTTTACCAAAAGGAAGTTCTGTATTTTTAGAATCACAATATCTTAAGAAATACCAAGATGAATCAACAAATGTATCCATTGTATCTGTTTCTCTTCTTGCTGGTCCTCCACATACTGGACATACTGCATGTTTATATTTTTCTGAAGTTTCTATTGGATTTCCATTACCTGTAAATTCTACATCTTCTGGAAGCATTACTGGAAGATTTTCATCTTTTTCCATAACCATTCCACATTTTTCACAATATAGTACAGGAATAGGTGTTCCCCAATATCTTTGTCTAGAAATACCCCAGTCTTTTAATCTATATTTTACAGTTTTTTCTCCAACACCTTTGCTTTGTACATAATCAGCTATTTTCTCTAAAGCTTCTTTTGAATTCATTCCATCAAATTCTCCTGAAGCTGTCATTACTCCTTCATCTACCATAGCTGATGTCATTTCTTCTGCATTTATTATAATTTCTTCTTTAGTTTCCTTATTGTATCCGTTTATTACAACTTTTCTTGGAAGATTATATTTTTTAGCAAAAGCAAAATCTCTTTCATCGTGAGCAGGTACTGCCATTACAGCTCCTGTACCATAGTTCATTAATACATAGTCTGCTGCCCAAAGTTGAACTTTATCACCTGTTATAGGATTAATAACATGCCAACCTGTAAATACTCCATTCTTTTCTTTTCCTTCTGCTGTTCTTTCAATCATATCCATATTTCTCATATTGTAAATAGCTTCTTTTATTGAAGGATTTACTTCTATGATTTTTTCAATAATTGGATGTTCTGGAGCTACTACACAATATGTAACACCATGAATTGTATCTATTCTAGTTGTAAACATTGGTAATTTTTCTCCTGTTTCAGCAACTGTAAATACAATCTCTGTTCCAAAAGACTTTCCTATCCAGTTTTTTTGCATTGCAAGAACTTTTTCTGGCCATCCCTCTTTTAATTCTTCATGTCCTATTAAAAGCTCATCTGCATAATTTGTAATTCTAAAGAACCATTGTTCTAAATCTTTTTGAATTACTTTTGTTTTTGAGTGTCTCCAACAATATCCATCTTCAACCTGTTCATTAGCAAGAACCGTTTGACAATCAGGACACCAGTTTACTGTTGATTTTTTCTTGTAAACAAGTCCTTTATCATACATTCTTTTAAATATCCACTGATTCCATCTATAATATTCTGGAGTATATGTTGCTATTTCTCTATCCCAATCATAAGAAAGTCCTATTAATTTAAGTTGTCTTCTCATGTTTCCTATATTTGATTTTGTCCATTTAGCAGGATGTGCACCATGTTGAATAGCTGCATTTTCTGCTGGAAGCCCAAAAGAATCCCACCCCATTGGATGAAGAACATTATAACCTTTCATTTTTTTATATCTTGCTATAACGTCACCTATTGTATAGTTTCTAGCATGTCCAACATGTAAATTTCCTGAAGGATATGGTAGCATCTCTAAAACATAATAATTTTCTTTATTCTCTACTTTATCATTAGTTTTAAAGAGAGCATTAGAATTCCATTTTTCCTGCCATTTTTTTTCAACTTCTTTGAAGTTATACTCTCTCATTTTACACCTCTCTAGCTTTATTTATTTTTTTAAATCTTTTAACCAATTTTTTACTTTTACTTTTATTCTTTGATACGTATTATCTATAACTTTATTCGATTTTCCTATCTTACCTGCTATTTCTCCATAATTATAACCTTTTAGAAGATACTCCAAAACTTCTTTTTCTAATTTACTAAAATGCTCTTTAGAATACTTTCCAAATTCTTCAAGAAGTTCTTTATACAAATATTCTTCTTCTGCATTTGCACCTGCTTCAACATATATTTTTTCATTTATTATTTCATCATCAAGAAAGTTTGTTGTATTAAGTACATTATTTTTTCTCGCATTTGAATTTTTTATAGCTGTAACAATATGTCTTCTCATGCATAATATGACAAAAGTTTTAAATGAAGTATCTTTATCAAAATCAAAACTTTTAATTCCTTTTAAAAGTCCTATTATAGCTTCTTGAATAAGATCATCTTTATCACCATTTGTTAGATAATAACCTTTTGTACTTATGTATAAATATTTTTCATATTTTTTTAAAAGTATTTCAAAGCTTTCATCATCACCAGCTTTTGCTTTTTTTAGTATATCTATTTCTGCAGCATCCACAAAAACAACCTCCTTATACTCTCTAGTATATTGATTTTGCCGCCTCAGAAAGTAAAATTCCTCCTGCCACTGATACATTTAGTGAATTTATTTTTCCATACATTGGAATCTTTATTAAAATATCACAATTATCTTTAACTTTTTTTCTTATTCCAAATCCTTCACTTCCAAGAACTATTACTGTTTTCTCTGGATATCTTTCTTCATAATATACTTTTGCTCCATCTCCTTCTGCTCCATATATCCAATATCCCAATTTTTTTAAACTATTTAAAGTATCGCTTATGTTCACTACTTTAACTATATCAACATATTCGATAGCACCTGTTGAAGTTTTTACAACTGTCTCATTTATATGAACTGAATTTCTTTCTGGAATAATTATTCCTAAAACTCCAAATATTTCAGCACTTCTAATAAGTGCTCCAAAATTTCTTGGATCTTGCACTCCATCAAGAACAAGTATAATTCCTTTATCTTTTAAAGCTGCTTTTTCTAAAAATTCTCCTATTTCAACATAATAATCATATGAATTTATATATGCTACTACACCTTGAGAATTATCAACTTTTTTCTTTATAAATTGAACTTTAATATTTCTTTCTGATGCTTTTCTTTTAATAATATTTATTTTATCTTCTCTAAGACCTTGAAAAATTTCTATTTTTTCTATATTCTTATCTTTTTTATCTAAAACTTCCATTACTGGATTTATTCCTATTATTTTCTCCATAGTTCTCCTTATACTTCCTCTTTTATTCTTTCAATATCAGCTCCAAGTTCTTTTAGTCTTAATTCAAGTTTTTCATATCCTCTATCCACATGATAAATTCTATTTACAACACTTTCTCCCTCTGCTTTAAGAGCTGCTAGTATAAGTGATGCACCTGCTCTTAAATCACTTGCCATAACCTTAGCTGAAGAAAAATTTTCTATTCCATTTATAACAGCTATATTTCCTTCTGTAGAAATATCACATCCCATTCTATTAAGCTCTGGAACATGCATAAATCTATTTTCAAAAATCGTTTCTTTTATTTCACTACTACCTTTTATTAGACACATTAAAGTCATCATAGGAGATTGTAAATCAGTTGGAAATCCAGGGTGTGGCATTGTTGTAACTTTCACTCCTTTTAAATCTTTAAGTTTTGAAGTTACTTCAAAAATTCCATCTTTTATCTTGTATGTAACTCCCATTTCTGAAAGCTTCATTAAAAAACTTTCAAGATCTTTAGTATTTACATCTTTTACCTTTATATCTCCATCAAACATTACTGCTGCAATAATAAAAGTTCCTGCAACAATTCTATCTGTCATTATACTATATTCACAAGGAACAAGTTTTTCTACACCTGTTATTTCTAGTCTTCCTCCACCTATTCCTTTTATCTTGGCTCCCATCTTATTTAAGAAGTTACAAAGGTCATCTATTTCAGGTTCTCTTGCTGCATTTTCTATTATTGTTATTCCCTCTGCCTTTACTGCTGCCATTATTATATTTTCTGTAGCTCCAACACTTGGAAAATCTAAAATTATCTTATTTCCTTTAAGCTTTATTCCCTCAGAAACTTTTCCTTCAACATATCCATGGTCTATTGTTATTTCTACACCAAGAGCTTCAAATCCTTTTAAATGTAAATCAACAGGTCTTGCTCCTATTGCACATCCACCAGGAAGTGATACTCTTGCTCTACCACAATGAGCAAGCATTGGTCCCATTACAAGAAAAGAGGCTCTCATTTTTTTTACAAGTTCGTATGAAGCTTCTAAACTTTTCAATCCATTATTTATAATTCTATAACTATTTTTATCTAACTTTTCTATAGAAAGTCCTAAACTTTCTAAAAGTTTTATTAATGTTCTTATATCCATAAGATCTGGAACATTCTTAAGAACATATTCTCCTCTTTCTATTAATGTTGCAATAAAAATAGGTAGAGCTGCATTTTTTGCTCCCTCTACCTCTAAAATTCCTTTAAGTTTTTTACCACCTTTAATTTTAAAAGCCTCTACTGCCATTATTTCTTTTTACCTTTCCTTTCCTCTTCACATATAGGACATTTTTTCCCCATCAATCTATCAAATATATCTAATTTATCAAAGCGTTCCGTATAAAGAGGTATTCTGTCCGTAATCATAGTAAAATGTCTCCTACATATTTTCTGTCCTTCATATTGTGAAAAATAAGCAGGAAGTCCTAAATCTTCATAAGGTTGACTTCTTTTTTCTAGAACTACTTCTTTCTTTTCATTATCAAAAGAAAGTTTAGAAACAACTACAAGCCCTATGTCTCCAATAAAAGAAAGACCATCAACAAGCCTGTATTTTATTCCAATCTTTTCTGCTTCATCTATATACACTTTTACTTTTTTAAGAGAAATATTTCTACTTATTTTTAAAAGAATTGCATCTTCTCTTTTCATAGCTTCTACTACTTCCCTTAAAATTTTTCCATCTAACTCTTGTTTTCTTACTGCAAGAATTACATTTTCTTTAAATTCTCCAAGGAAATAGTTCTTTTCTACTTGAACTTGTTGAAATTTTATTTTTGTTTTTTCTTTTTCATCAAACAATTCCATTTCACACTATATTCCTTTCTTTTTAAGTATTAATGTTTTTATAACAATTATAACATAAAATAATAAACTTTAAAATAAAATTGGTCACAAGATAGAAAAATGATATAATTTTATTGAAACTATTGATACAAAATACTTACTAGAACAAATAAAAATATTTTATGGAGCAATTTTATGAAAAAAATTTTAATATATCTATTCTTTATTATTTATGGTCTTTCTTTTTCTAAGCAAGTGGAAATTAATTTTTCTTTTGATATTGATTCTGGTCTTATATATTACAGTAATGCTGATATAGATTCTATAGGTAATCTTACTACTGTTGAATTTAATAAAAAAAATTTAAAACTCTCTTTAAAGGATGGAATCTATATTTTTGGATTTTATGATAAAAAAAATAGATATCTTTTTAAAAAATTCTACATTACAAATAACAGAGATTTTAAAATTTCTTTTATACCTCAAAAATCTATATTCTTAGAAGGAGTAATTTTAGAAAAGGAAAAGCCTGTGAAAAATATAAAAATTACATTTGTTGATTCTATGGGAAGAGAATATTCAACAACAAGTTCTTCAGAGGGAAAATACTCTATTGCACTTCCACCTGAAAAATATTTACTTTTAAGCTCACAATTTGGTTATGAAATTTCTGATAATACTAATTTTGATTTTTCTCAATCAAATTCTTCTTATAATATTCCTGTTAAAATAAAAAAATCTTCGGGTAAAATTAACGGAAAAATTTTAGGAGATAATGGTTTTCCTATACCTTATGCCACTATATTCATTTCAAACAATAAAGAAAATCAAACTGTGTATTCAGATAAAAATGGAAACTTTAACGTTTCTTTAAAGGAAGGGATAACTTCTATGAAAATTTCAAAAATTGGATACAGTTCAAAAGGATTTATTAAAAATTTTACAAGGAAAGATACCATATCACTTCAAACTTTTATTTTAGATAAAGAGATATTCTTTATTTCTGGTACAATAACTAATAAAACCTTTCCTTTAAAAAATCAAGATATTTATCTTTTTTCTGAAAAGGGGGCTCTTTTAGATAAAACTTTTACTAATGAAAATGGAAATTTTAAATTTTTAAATATTAAAAATGAAGAAATTTATATTTATATACCTGAAAACGAAATTTACGAGAGTTACAAATCTAATCTTATTTCTGTAAAAGATAATATTCCAAATATGAATTTAATTTTAAAAAATAAATAGATTACTATATTAAAATAACCTTAATGTTAAAAATCAACATTAAGGTTATTTTTTAAATTTATTTTACTTCTTACTAATGTCATTTGGCAAAGATTCGATAACATCTTTTACTAAAATAAAAAACTGTTGATTTCTCAACAGCTTATCTTCTAAATGGTGCGAAGAGAGGGACTTGAACCCTCACGTCGGAGACACTAGATCCTAAGTCTAGCGCGTCTGCCAATTCCGCCATCCTCGCACTAAATTATGGTGCGTCATACTGGATTTGAACCAGTGACAACACGATTAAAAGTCGTGTGCTCTACCTACTGAGCTAATGACGCATTTTATGGGGTGACTGACGAGGCTCGAACTCGCGACAACCAGTGCCACAAACTGGCGCTCTACCAACTGA
>JAHHTB010000315.1 GCA_020024855.1 Fusobacterium sp. | reverse complement strand
TCTTCATATTTTATTTTTAATATATATTTTTTACCTAGTAATCTGATTATTCCATTTTCTACATATTCATTGTTTAATTTGTTTTCTTGTTCAAATAACTTTTTCTTTACCCATTTAATTTTACTTTGAATAAGATTATCAATATATTCTGTATCTGAATATATTGATGTTTTTACTATTACATTATTGCCTTTTATTTGTATATAAGAATTCTTAATTTTTTCTCTAATAATAATAAATTTTATATCATCTATAATTTTTTCTTCTTGCAAAATTGGCTTTTTCAAATCTTTGCTCCTAAATTAGATATTCTTCTTTATTAAATATTCTTTTTCTTGAATTTGTTTATTTAATTGTTTGATTTTATTTTCTTTTATTGCTTTTTCTTCTTCTAATAATTTTTTTATTTTAAGTAAATATTCATTTGGGATATATTTTAAATCTATCTTTCCTAAACGAATTTGCTTATATAAATACATAATTATTTTCTTTTCTGATATATCATTTTCTAATGGTTTAATTTTATTTCTTTGTTTTGAAGTTTCAGCATTTTTTGAATTATCTTCAACTAATAATTTAGTATTTTTTAGTCCAAATATTTTTCTAAAATAACTAATTAAATTTTCTTTAAAAAAATCTTTAATCATTTAAATCTATATCTCCTTTATCTTCTATATTTCTAACTTGTTTTTTTGTTAATAGTATTGATAATTTATGTTGTTTTTTGCTTAACTCATCTGATAAGTCTTTTATTTTCATAGCAAGTTCATCACATTCTACTGATAAATTGGCGATTTGCATGGTTAAATCATTATGTTCAAAATCTGATGTATTAGAATCTTTATCTGATTTGTCATTTGTTTGTTTTAATTTAGATTCTTCATATTTTCTAGTTGCAGATTTTAATTTTTTATAATCTGTTTCTTTATATATATTTTCCAAGATAAAATTTGTTACTGGCAAATAACCATCTAAACATTCTCTTGCATTTTCTATTTTAAGATTCTTATTTTTCAATGATATTGTACTTAAAGGTTTTGTCATTTTCATATATATTATAAATTTTGCAAATTCTTTATCTAAATTATTTTCAGATATTCCTCTTGATAATAAATCTTCTTTAATTGTAGTTGATATTGCTTCCATATATTTATATATAGAATAATTTGTTCTGTTTAAGAATCCCTCTTTAAAATATTCAGGAAGCTCGAATTCTAATGCATCTTCTATAAGTTTTAATACTTTTTTATTCTCTCTTTGAATTGTTATTGCTTCAGTATCTTTTGAATTTCCTCTATAATTTTTTTGATTTTTTGATGGTTCAGATTTTATATTTGTTTTTTGTTTAGCTAGATTCTTCTGACTTTCAAAAAATGATTTTAATCTATATCCTCTTTTAAAAAATATTGAAGATCCATCGTGAAAATATTTTGAATATACCTTTTTTAATAAAATATTTTTTTGTGGAGAAATATATTGAGGAAAAGTTGTTTTTAATCCAAACTTTCTAAATAAATCTTCACTTTTACA
>JAHHTB010000314.1 GCA_020024855.1 Fusobacterium sp. | reverse complement strand
GTTATTAACAAAGAACTAATTTAAGAAAACTAAATTTATGAGTGTTATATATTTTTAAATATTTACTAAGGTGCTACATTAAAAACAAAATAATATTATATATTAATAAAAGATTTTAATAAACAAAAAAACAATCCTTTTTCTTAAGGATTGTTTTTATTAATGTATAAAACTATTTTGATTCTTGTTTATTCATTCTTAAAGCTGTTCTAGATTTAATTCTAGCTGCTTTATTTTTATGAATAATTCCCTTTGTTACTAAATTGTCTGCATATGAATTAACTTCATTTACAGATTCTACATTCATTTTTGTATTTGCTGTTTTAACTTTAGTTCTTAAAGTAGAAATTTTAGAATGGTTAGCAACTCTAGTCTTTTTTTCTTTTCTAATAGATTTAATATTTGATTTAATATTAGCCATTTTTATTTCCTTTTAATATATAAATTATAAAGAAAAATTAAAAAAAATATGATATATTTTATAAATTAAATATAATCATATATATTATTTATATATAGTGCGCCTGTAGCTCAGTGGATAGAGCATATGCCTTCTAAGCATGTGGTCGTAGGTTCGACTCCTATCAGGCGCGCCATTTTTTTTACCCATAAATAACAAAAAATGTCTTTTTAGTATTTAAATTATTTATTAATATATCTGATAATAAAATTTTAATTTTATCAAAATGTTTATATTATTAATGTCTTTATTCTATATAAATTCAAATAGATAAATAGTGTAAATTTAACAATATACAAACAAATTATTGTTTTATAAAATATCTTTAAAGATTACAAAATGATATTAGTATGTAGATAAATACTTATTAAAATTAACAAGAAAATTTATTGTATTTGTATTAGTTAAAATATAAATAATATTTTTCAAAAGATTTTTTAGAAAGAAATTATTAACAATTTTTAGGTTCAATTTTTTGAATATAATCATTTGGTTTATTTACATATTCATATAAACGATCTAAAAAATGACTTAGTCCACAAAGACACATTAAAGGGTGAAAACCAGGATATTTATTTGGATAATCTATTTTATATTTAAATGGTTGATCTATATAAAAACTCATTATGACATTATAAGGATATTTATTAATATCTGAAATTAATTTATTTTCAATTATTAATTTTTTTAAATATGTATTTAGCTTTTTAATTGTATTTTGAGCTCATTTCATTGCAGCAAGTAAATTAATCCCTCAACAAACTATACCTACTGCTAGAAATATACCAGCAATTGCTGAAATTAAATAAAACATATGATCACTAACAAGAACAAGAACAGGAATTGCTACTATATAAAGAATAAGACCTACAATCATAAAAACAGAAATAAAAAGAAAGCTTAATATATATGCGATATTTTTGTGTTTTAAATATCTATTAGTTAATTTTCCACCATCTGGAATATCATTAATGTTTTTATCAATAACAAAATCACTAATAGAATAAACCATATCATTATTATAAAAAGGTAATATTTTTTTTGATCAATGTTCTTTTCAAATCATATTTATACTCCAAGCATTTATAC
>JAHHTB010000313.1 GCA_020024855.1 Fusobacterium sp. | reverse complement strand
CTCTAACTCTTTAAAAATATAAAAAAACCTCCTTTGATTATTAAATATCAAGGAGGTTTTAGGCTATAGACAATTAATTTATCTATAGTCTTTTTTTATTTATTTTAAAGAAAAAATGAGGAAAAAATATAAATTTTCAAAAAATAAAGAAAACAACCACTAATCCAAATTTAGTTTAATGGTTGTTTGTCATTAATCTTTATTAAATGTATTTATTGAAATTGCTAATAATACTAAAATCATTGATACTATTTGAATAAAACTAACATGTTCTTTTAAAATTAATGCTGATAATATTATTGAATAAATTGGAATTAAATTTGTATATATCGAAGCCTTAACTGGACCTATTTTTTTTATTCCTTGTTGTTGTAGTAAAAATGCAAATAAAGATGAAAAAATTCCCATATAACCTAATGACAATATCGCTTTCAATGAAATATTACTAATTATATATAAGTCTTTTTCAAAATATAAGGAAGGAAATAAAATTAAAGAAGTAAATAAGAATAAATAAGTTAATATTTTTGTTGGCGAATATTTCTTTAATACCTTTTTTGATCCTATTATATATAATCCATTTGAAATTATTGCTCCCAAAATAATCAGGTCGCCTTTATTAAATTCAATTGATAATAAAGATGATATTTTCCCATTAGTTAATAATAATAATATTCCTAACACTGAAAATAATATTGATATTACATTCTTTAATTTAATTTTTTCTTTAAAAAATAATACTCCAATTATACAAACTATAGCAGGAGTTGTACTAGATATTATAGAAGTATTTATGGGAGAGGTTAAAGCAATCCCTTTAAAAAATAATACTCCATTTAATACAATCCCTAAAAATGACAGACAAAAGATATAACATATATCATTTTTTTCAATTATAAAATCTCTTTCTTTTATAAAATGAATAATTCCCATTCCTATTCCAGCTAATAAATATCTAATACATGTTAAAGTCATTGGTGGCATCTCAGCAGAACAAAATTTTCCAACTATTAAACCTAATGCCCAAAAAAATGTTGCTAATAACAAATAAAAATTTTCTTTTTCTATCATCCTTACCTCTTTTTCTATTCTGTTTCATAACTAACTTCAATTGTTTTTTCAGCAACTTTATATCTTAATTGCATAAATATCATTGCAAATATAATTACTACAAATGTTCCTATTATTTGTATTCTACTTGCTTTTACTAATAATAAATAACATTGGAAAGATATTCCTGAAACTGAAATTCCTATAAGAAATTTTAACATATTTTTCCCTACTTTATATGGAGATTTTTCCCATTGTTCAGGAAATAATTTTGGCAAATCTAATACTTTATAAGCTAACACTATTTTAAAAGCATAAGCTAATAATACCACTGTACTCGCAATAACTCCAATACTAAAATCAAATAATATTGGTAATAATCCAACTATATAAAATACTCCCAAAAGATATACAGGACTTTTATATTTTGGATGTAATTTTGCTAATTTTTGTGGAAACCATCCATCTGAACAAGCTTGTAAAACTGGTTTTGTACAAGTTCCTATTT
>JAHHTB010000312.1 GCA_020024855.1 Fusobacterium sp. | reverse complement strand
CCATTCAAATATACAAATAATCATTATTATTGCCCCAAATAGTCCTGTAAAAAATCTAAATCCTTTTTCTCCAAAAATTTCATATACAGTTAGCATAAATCTTTTTGAGCCTGTAGGATTACAAATCCATTTCCAATTAAAAATTGCTCCAAAGAAAAATAATCCTCCTATAATTATTCCGAAAATATATGGATATTTTTTTAAATAAGGCTCTATTGTTTCCATAAACTTTATATATAAATCACTAATAGGATTACCCATATAACTCTCCTTTTTTAAAATTATTATAAAAAAAGCTCATAACAAAAATGTTTCTTGAATTTCAAAAAACAAAATTGTTATGAGCATCACCTCCTTATTAAAGAAGTATTACAAATTAAAATTCTATCTGTATTTAGGCTTATTTATTCTGATATTAAATAATACCTTTTTTTTGTAAAATAATCAATAATTTTTTATTATAAATTAAATTTCAACTGTCTTGAAGAAAATTCTACAAGATTTTTAAATGAAACTCCTAAAAGTCGAATATCTTTTTTAATATCTAATTCTAAAAGCAACTCATCTACATAATATTTAAGATTTTCTTTATCATCAGTAAAAGTAGAGAGAGTTTTAGAACGATTTATGGTATTCATATCAATATATTTTACTTTTAGAGATATTGTTTTAGTCAAATGATTTTTCTTTTTTAATCTTTTATAAGCTATTTCAAAAACTTCTTCCAATCTTTTTTCAATCTCTTCTTCTGAACTCAAAGGAAAGGAGTAAGTATTTTCAGCTCCCACAGAGTGAGTCGGTCTATCATATTTTATAGGGCTATAATCTATCCCTCTACTATAAAGATATAAAAGTTCACCTCTAGCATTTCCATATTTTTTAGTTAATTCTTTAAGAGAAAATGGATAAATATCTTTTATATAAAATATATTATCTTTATTTAAAAGTTTTTCAAATTTTTCTCCAACTCCCTGTAATTTTCTTATTTTTTTATCTTTCATATAATCTATAAACTCATCTTGATTATTAAAAATAAATTGTCCAAAAGGTTTATTTATATCACTAGCAATTTTTGCAGAAATTTTATTTATACCTATACCAACAGAACAAGTGAGTCCTGTATGTTTTTTTATTCTTTCACGAAATAATGTAGCAAACTTTTCTTTAGATTCATATTTAGAAATTATATCAGTTATATCTATATATCCCTCATCTAAAGCAATAAACTCTATCTTATGAGTAATTTTTAAAACTAAACTATGTATAATTTGAGACTCTTTTATATATTTTTCTTTATTGGGAGGAATGATTATAAGATAAGGACATAATTTTTTAGCTTCAAATGTACTCATAGCCGAATGAATACCAAATTTTCTAGCCTCATAACTTGCTGTGGTAACAACTCCACCAGCTACAACTAATGGTTTTCCTTTATATTTTTTATTATCTCTTACTTCTACTGATGCATAGAAAGCATCTAAGTCGTAATGAAGAATTACTCTTTCCAAAATTTTCTCCTATCTTTTATAAAAATATTTCTATCTAAAATTATCTATATACATATTATAATTTATTTATAATAAAAAGTCAATTTTTTAAAATTATCTAATAAAA
>JAHHTB010000311.1 GCA_020024855.1 Fusobacterium sp. | reverse complement strand
GTTTTAAATACAAGTTATTCATAACACCATTTAATTGATATTCATCATCTATTTCAGACCAAAGAATTCCATTTATTTTTTCACAATAAACCAACTTCTCTTTTGCAACCATCTCTAAACAATATTCATAACCTAGTTTGGGATTTTTTTCATTTTCAAATTTTTTAAACATAGTTTTACAAGTTTCATTTGAAAGTTTTTGAATCCCTGTCCATTCACCAAAACTACCTTTTATTTCAGATAATTCATTTGTTATTTTTTTTATATTATTTTCTTCTGATAATTCCACATAATAATCATCAGACATTTTTTTATCTTCTGATAAAAGTATAAAATCCTTTTTAGAAGAGTTAACAATAATATCTAATATACCTTTTTCATATATTAAATCCCCTTCTAACAATAAAATATCATCATTTCCTACTAAATCTTTGGAACAATAAAAACTAGCCATACTTCCTGTTACTGAATAATTTTCATTTTTTACTGTCTTAATTCCTGAATATTTTTCTTTTAATTTTTCAAAGAAATAATTTAAATGTCCTGTTACTAATATGATTTCTTCAATCCCTGAATCTTTTAATTTTTCAATAGAACGTTCTATTAAAGATTTGTTATTAATTTGTAAAAATGGTTTAGGAATTTCGTTCTTAGTAACATTTCTTAATCTTGTTCCCATTCCAGCTACTAAAATTACTGCTTTATTTATCATTTTTTTCTCCTTATAATATAATTTAAGTTAATTTTTTCTAATATTTCATTCATATATTTATCTTTTAAGATAATTAAAATTATAAAATATATAGTAAAACACATTATAAAAGTTATTATTGAATATAAAATATAATTTAAATCTAATTTTCTTAAAAAGTAACCTATTGGAAAAAAGAATACTGAAATTAATAAATATTTTAAATTTTTTAATTTAAATATTTCTAAATTTAATTTTAAATACTTTTTTATATAATAAAAATCTAAACCAATAATTAATATCTCTGCTATCATAGTTGTGAAAATTGCTGTTGCTGAATTAAAATAGCCTGTTTTAATTAAGATATATTTTAAAATAAAATTAAATATACCACAAATTCCCAATATAATTGCCATAATTTTTTCTTTCTGATTTAAAAATATCACATGATTGGATAGTAAACTTTCAATTGTTACTATTATTATTCTAACTCCAAAAATAATTACAGTTAATTGTGCTGGTAGATACTTTTCTCCTCCAAAGAATAAACAAATCTCTCTACTTAATAATATTATTCCTATACCTATTGGAAATAAAAGTAAATAAATGAATGGGAATATTTTATTAAACATTAATTCATATTGTTCTTTTTGATTATTTCCTAAATAAAAAGATAGTCTAGGTATTGTAACACTTATTATCGACATTATTATTACCATAAGAACTTGCATTACTTTTTGAGCAACACCATAATAAGCCACCTCTTCTATTAAATCAGAATAAAATCCAAGTGCTATTTTATCAAGCTGTGTATATAGTATATTTATATTAGAAACTAAAAGAATCATTCCTAAAGGAAATAAATATTTTTTAATTTCTAAATTTTTAAAATTAAATTTTATATATTTTTTTATATAAATAAAAC
>JAHHTB010000310.1 GCA_020024855.1 Fusobacterium sp. | reverse complement strand
ACTATATATTTATATAATTGGACATATTCCAGTAATGCAACAAAGAGTTTTATTTTTAAGTTTTTTATTTTTATTGATATTATTAATAAAAATAAAAGATAAATTAGTTTTAAATAAATTAGACTTATTTTCTATCTTTCTTTTATTAGCTTCTGTATTATCATGTTATTATATATTCTTTAATTGGTATGAACTTTCAAAAAGATTAGCTTCTCCTATAAGAGCGGATATAATAATTGGTATGGTAATAATTGTTACAGTTATTCAATGTGCTAATATAAAGTTAGGGATATCTTTACCTTTAATAACTTTAGGATTTATATTTTATGCCTTATTAGGTCATAAATTAACAGGACAATTTGGAACAAGTTATTTTTCTATTCAAAGGATATCTAGTTATTTAACTATGGAAACTTCAGGCATATTTGGAACAGTATTCGGGACAGCGACAAAATATATTTATATTTTTATTATTTTTGGATCATTTTTAGAATATAGTGGAACTAATACTTTTTTTTTAAATATTACAGATAAAATATTAGGGGCTTCTAAAGGAAGTGGAGCTAAAATAAATACAATTTCAAGTGCATTATTTGGAATGATTTCAGGAAGTGCAGTTGCAAATATTATGGCAGTAGGACCAATGACTATCCCTTTGATGAGAAAAGATGGATTTTCAACAAAATTTTCAGGAGCAATATCTTCTATATCAGGAACGGGAGGTCAATTGATGCCTCCTATAATGGGAACAGCAGCATTTATTATGGCAGAAACTATATCAGTAAATTATAGAGAAGTGACATTGGCAGCTCTAATACCAGGTATATTATTTTACATGGTAATTTGGATTACTATAAATATTCAATCAAATAAATTAAAAATAGAGTCAAATAAAAAGAAAGAAGAATGGTTTTGCATTTTAAAAAAAGATTTTTATTATATTATTCCCATTTTATTTTTGATTATAACTGTAAGTTTTTTAAAATGGTCTCCAATAAAAGCTGGCTTATGGTCTATACTTTTAACAATAATAGTATCACAATTTAATACAAACAATAAAATGTCTTTAAAAAAAATATTTTGTGCATTAGAAAATGCAGCATACAATAGCTTATCTGTAAGCATTGCTTGTGCAGTAGCAGGTATAATAATAGGAATTTTATCTTTAACAGGATTAAGTCTTAAATTTTCAGGTTTATTAGTTTTAATATCTAGGAATAATTTTATAATATTGCTTATTCTAACAATGATATCAGGATTAATTTTAGGGATGGGAATGACAACAACATCAGTATATATAGTATTAAGTGTTCTTGTAGCACCAGCACTTATAAATTTTAATATTTCACCAATAGCAGCTCATTTATTCGTTTTTTATTTTGGAATACTATCTTGCATTACTCCACCAGTATCAACAGCAGTATTTGCAGCTGCAAGTATTGCTAAGGTAAGTCCTATAAAATTAGCAATCTATACAACTAAATTAGCAATTCCTATTTATATGATTCCATTTATGTTTATTTTAAATAAAGAATTATTATTTCAAGGAAGTGTTTTTTATATTATATTAGAAATTTGTTTTTCTATAATATCTTTAATTGCTATGATAATATCAATTGAAGG
>JAHHTB010000309.1 GCA_020024855.1 Fusobacterium sp. | reverse complement strand
TTTAATGCTATTTTTTCAAAAGGTGTTTTAGGCATATATATGTGATTTAAATTTAGTTAATATTTTATTTTATCAAATAAAACCTAAAAAGAAAAAAATATATAGAAATGAAATAATAGATATATTAAAGACATATTGGAAAAGTTCAGAATTTAGAGAACTAAAATTTTATGATAAACCAGAAATTACCTCATCAAAAATAATAGTATCACAAGGGGAAATAATAGAGGAAGTAATAGAAGAAGTAGAAAATTCAAAGAAATCAGATGTTTATAATAATCTTTTTATTACAGCACCAACAGGATCTGGAAAATCTATTTTTTTCCAAATACCAGCATTGTATTTAGAAAAAAGATATAATTATGTAACAATAGTTATAACTCCATTAAAGGCATTAATGAAAGATCAAGTTGAAAATTTAAAACAGAGGGGAGTAAAGAGCGCTTGTTTTTTAAATTCAGATTTATCGTTTATAGAAAAGAAAAGATATATAGAAAAAATAAAAAATGGGGAAAAATCTATTATTTATTTGTCACCAGAGCTTTTACAAGGTAGTACAGATATTAATGCAATTATAGGAGAAAGAGAGATAGGATTAATTGTTATAGATGAGGCACATACAGTTAGTACTTGGGGGAAAAATTTTAGAATAGATTATCTACTAATAGGAAATTATGTAAAAAAAATAGAAGCATATAAAAAATATAATTTTCCAATATTAGCTTTGACAGCAACAGCTATCTATGGTGGTGAGAGTGATACAGTTCATGAAATATTAAAAGAGTTAAAAATAGATTCTTGTCACTCATTTATCGGAGAAGTAAGAAAAGATAATATAAAATTTAAAATAAATAAGTTTAATCCAGCAGAAGGATCTTATAACTTTTTAAAAGAAGAAAAGACAAGACAAAGAATAAAAGAAAAAATACAAGAAAATAAAAAAACTATCTTTTATTTTCCTTATGCAAAACATGTATCAGAAACATATGAAGGTATGAGTAATGAATTAAAACAAAAAGTTAGTTGTTATACAGGAAAAATAGATAGTAGTGAGAGAACTTCAGAACAATCAGAATTTAAAGATAATAAAAAAAGAGTTATGTTAGCAACAAAGGCATTTGGAATGGGAGTAGATATTCCTGACATAGAGAATATATATCACTATGGACTAAGTGGTGATTTAGCTGATTATGTTCAAGAGATTGGTAGATGTGCTAGAAATAAAGACAAAGAAGGTATTGCAGAAATAGACTATAATAAATTAGATTTAAAATATCCTAAAATTCTAAGAAGAATTTCAGGAGTAAAACAATGGCAAATAAGATTAGTTATAGAAAAATTATTTGAGTTATATAAATTAAATAATTATAAATCTTCTTTTCTAATATCAGTTGAAAGTTTTTCGCATATATTTATGGAAAAAAATCAAGATTTAGAAAAAAAAGTAAAACAAGCATTACTTTTTTTAGAAAAAGATCTGTTAGAAAAATATACTATTCCAGTAGTAATAGCTAGACCAAAAGCATTTTTCTCATCATTGTATGTTGTTATAAAAAAAGAAAAAGAAGAAGAAATATTAAATGAAAAGAATAAAGAATTTTTTGTAAAGGTTATGAATTGTGAAGAAAATTCAAGAATAAGAAAAG
>JAHHTB010000308.1 GCA_020024855.1 Fusobacterium sp. | reverse complement strand
ATTAGAATCTCTATATAAAAAAGAAAAAGATTCTGAAGGATGGGTAGATGGAAGCACAATAGGAAGAAATAAAAAAAAGTATGGAATTATTTACAAAAAAGGAAAATTAAATGATTTATTAAAATCACTTGAAAAGATAAAAAAAATTATTTTAAAACCTGAAAATGGAAATAAAACAAAAGGATATAGAATTAAATTTATTAATTAGTTTATATGTTACTAATAAAATTAAAATTTAATTTTTTAAGAATAAAAAAATAGAGAAAGCTGTTTTTAAAAACTAACTTTCTCTAAATCACTATTATAACGGTGTTTTTACAGGCTCCGCAAACCTCTATTATTACTATGATTTTACCATATAAATTGCTTTTTTTCAAGTTTTTTATAATTTATAAATTTAAAATATTTTATTTTAAAGTAATTTTAAAGTTATAGAAGTAAGTGTATCTTCTCTTCTAAGGGGAGTTAGTTTATTTGGGTTCTTTATAATTTTAGGAATGAATCTATTAGAATTTTCTTTATCTTTATATATAACAATTAAGCCACAACCTTTAAATATATTGTTTATAGCTATCTCTTCTAATTCTTCAGAAACAGCCAGGTAAAAAAAATCAACAAACTCTGTATACTCAGTATATTTTTTATCATTCAACAGATCATATTCATTAACTTTAATTTCTATACCATGTATATTTATTTCCCAGAGGTTTTCAGTGGTCATATTTTCAACACATAGAAAATCAATTCTTCTACTATGTCTTGTGGTTCCAGTAAATAATGAAAATTCAGAAAAACATTGTACTTTTTCTTGTTCATAAGAAGATTTAAAATATTTTCTTTCTTTCTTTTTTCCTAACCACTCTGTACCATATAGAGTTGATAATATATTAGAAGATTTTATACTTTCTTCTATTTTTTCAGCTCTTATTTCATCATCTGTTTTATAAGCATAAATACTATTTATTTTTTCTTTAACTTCAGTATTTGGTCTAACAGCTTTGTATATATCTTGAAGATTATTTCTAGTAATTTCTTTATTAAAAATTTTTTCAACAAGTTCTTCAGTTTTATCAGGAGAATATTTATCAATTTTATCTAATATAACTAAACTATTTATACTTACTTTACTATTTTGAATTTCTTCTACCTCTAGTCCTTTTTTCTTTCTTATTTCAGCATATTTTTCATAAACTTCTCCAGCTTTCTTTTTATACCAAATTGTACTTTCATGTGTTTTAGTTCTTACAGCAAAATCTTTAACCCATTGAGTAAAAGAGTTATATGCTCCTCTCCATAGCTCTTTTGTTTCAACTTGCTTTATTAATAAATAAAAATCAGCCCAATTCTTTTTTTCTATTTTCATTAAAATTTCTAATTTATTTTCTATTTCCTTTAAATTTAAATTATTCATAGTCCTCCTTTTTACTCTATACCGTATAGAGTAATTATAGCATATAGTAATGTTTTTTTTAAGAAAATTTATTTGATGTATTTTGTAATAAGGTAAATATTGTATAAAAAATAGGACTTTATTTTTATATAATAATTTAATTTTTACTATCAATTCATAAAGCAATATCTGTTCAGGTTGCATAAAGAATACAGACCGTTATGCCTCTCCTAGGGAAGGCTCATTATCCATAGCTATGC
>JAHHTB010000307.1 GCA_020024855.1 Fusobacterium sp. | reverse complement strand
ATGTAAGACCAAAAGAAGAAGATGAAAATTCTAAGTGGACAAATCCAGAAAATCATGTGCTACAACCTTATGAAGAATTAGAATATACAATTAAGTTATTCAACCCATCTACTAAAGAGAAGGTAGTAAACTTTAAAGATTATCTAACTGAAAAAGTTAAAGATAAGGACAAAAAAGAAAAGAACATAGAACTATTTGATACTGTTGATTTTATTGATAAATCAATAGAGGTTAGTGGAGAAATTTCAAATACTTTAAAATATAACAAAGATCGTAAAGATATTTCTGGAGATATAAAAATAAAAGCAAACGGAAATGTAGAAGTTAAATTTAGAGTAAAATTAAAAGTTCCATTAACAAATAGATTGGAAGCTGGAGATTATCTAGTAAATAAAGTAGAAGCTACTGATAATTTAACAGGTAAAACTAATGAAGCTTTTGCAGAAATTCCAATTGATTATAGAATTCAAGTAGAACTATCTTCAAGAGTCCTTGATACTATGTCAGGACAAGAAGTTGAAAACAATCCTAAGAAGATTGTTGAAACAGGACAAACAGTTGAGTATAAATTTACTTTTGTAAATCCATTTAATAAAGAAGTGGAAATTCAAGGACTGAACCATTTGGCTAAACAGAAGAATGAAGTTGTTGAAATTTTAGGAAATATTCCTCATTACACTGATATGAACTTACAAGAGAATGAAAAACCTAGAATTATATACCACGAAGAACAGAAAGTGGAAGATAGTAAAAATACTATAAGTGCTTTTGTGGAAACTCAAAAGTTATTTAAAAATAGTGATGTTGATACAAAATCAGTGGGAATTAAAGGTAAACTTATTCTTCCACCTATGTTAAAAGATAAAAAAGGAACTGGAGTAACAGAGGCTATATTTAGAGTAAAAGTCTATGATGAATTACCTCAAGATGTAGAAGATGCAATAGAAAAGGCAATTGAAAATAAAGTTCCTGGTGTAGATATAGAGGAAGATGCAGTGCCAGTACACAACACAGGACAATTCATAGAATCAAGACATATTTCAGGTTCAGAAACTAAAGCATTGAAAGTTCTTCAAAGTAAGAAATATAATTATGATGAGAACAATATAATAAATGCTAAAGATCCAGAACCACCACATTTAGTAGCAATTGAAAAAGATGAAGTAATTAAAATTTCAAAACAAGCTAATAAAGAGCAAGTTAGTGTTGGAGATCTAGTAGCTTATGAACTAGATATTACAAATACTAAAGATTCTGGTGGAGGATTGACAGAGATCCATGTATGGGATAAGTTACCACCTGGATTTAGATATGTAAAAGGAACAGCAAGAATCTACAGAAAAAATGAAGCAGGAAAATATGTAAAACAGAAAGTTGAACCAGAATTTTCTGGAAAACATATGGAGTTTATTATTCCTAAATTAAAAGGTAAAGAGAATTTGAAAATCACATATATATTAAGAGTTGGAACAGGAGTTACACCAAATGTATATGAAAATATTGCTCATGTAGCAAATAAGAAAGATAAGAGAATTTCAAATATAGCTAGAGCCTTTGTAGATGTTGTTTTAGATAGATTATTTGATATGTCTACCGTGATTGGTAAGGTATTCCATGACAGAGATGGAGATGGTTGGCAAGATGATGCTAATG
>JAHHTB010000306.1 GCA_020024855.1 Fusobacterium sp. | reverse complement strand
GGAGTGAATCAAATGAAAATATTATCTTTAAAATTAAAGGAATTTATGCTTTTTGAAGATATAGAATTTGATTGGTCATCAAATATTAATATAATTTGTGGAGAAAATAGTACAGGGAAGACATCGTTACTAAAAATTATGTATGCTGGGATGAAACCTCTTTCAAATCTTCAAGGAGAAATAGGAAAAGAAAAAATATCTGAAGGAATTTTAAAAAAGCTTCAAGGTGTATTTAGACCTGAAGATATGAAAATTGGAAGATTAGTTAGTAGAAAGCAGGGAAGTAATACTGCTGATATAGAGATAATATACTCTAACGGAAAGAGAAATTCTAAAAATGAGAAATTAAATATATCATTTGGAAATAGAAAAGAAAAACATTTGAATTTAGAAATAAATTTAAAGGAGAAAATAGATAAATTTGATCCAATATATTTACCACCAAAAGAGATGATATCAGCTACAGAACATTTTCAAACGTTATATGAAGAATATCATTTAGATTTTGAAGAGACTTATTATGATTTGACAAAATTATTAGATAGACCTTTAAAAAAAGGGGCAAATACTACAGAGCAAGCTAGTGTTTTAAAAAATTTTGAAGGAATAATAAATGGGAATATAATTCAAAAAGATAGAAAATTTTATTTAAAAGTTAAGGGTAAGGGCGAATTTGAGATGGGATTAGTTTCTGAAGGATACAGAAAATTGGCTACAATTTTGTATCTTATTTCAAGTGGAAGTTTAAATAAAAATTCAATTTTATTTTGGGATGAACCAGAAACAAATATGAATCCTAAAATGGCAAAAGCAATAGTTGATGCAATAGTGGAATTAGCAAAAATGGGAGTACAAGTCTTTATTACAACACATGATTATTTTATACAACAAACTTTCAATTTATTAGCTTCATATTCAAATATTAATAAAAACAATTTAGATATAAGATTTATTTCATTATATAGTGATGAAAATAATAAGATAAAAGCAGAGATAGCTAATGAGACTTCTAATTTGACACACAATTCTATATTACAAGAATTTGATGAATTTTATAGAAGGGAGCAAGACTTAATATATGGAGATGAATGAAGGAAAGTTAAAGTTTATTTTTGAAGAAAAATATCAAATAATAAAATTTGATGAAGATCCTTTTTATCGAAGATACTATTCTAAACTTCCTAGAGGAAAAGGAGTTGACTTTTTAGCTAGTGATGATAAAAATATAATTTTCTTAGAAGTCAAAGATTGCTATGGTTATGAAAAAGACAATATTAAAAGAACAATTAATAATAACCCTCAATTAGAATCTTTTGATGTAGAGATATCTAAAAAAGTAGAGAGTACATTGTCTTGCATATTAGGAGCAAAAACTAGAAAAAACAATTGTGAAGTAGCAGAAAATTTAGCAGATTTTTATAATAAAATGGAATTTGATAAAATAGAAAGAGACGAGAAAGAAATATGGGTTATTCTTTTTTTAGAAGGTGAGTTTCAAGCAAAATCAAGAACAAAAAAGATGATAATGAAAAGTATTCAAGATAGTTTAAAAGATAAATTATCTTGGCTAGAATGTAAAGTGTTAGTATTTGATATAGAGTCAAATAGAAAAAAATTCTTTGAAGTAGAACGTTTGTGAGCAAAATTAAGTGAG
>JAHHTB010000031.1 GCA_020024855.1 Fusobacterium sp. | reverse complement strand
GGAATAAAAGTTGGATTTGATGAAAATAATAATTATATAATAAAAGATTATATAGAAACGGAAAAAGGAACAGAGTTTCAAATTGATAATGAAAAATATTATTTTGGAATGAATGGGAAACACAACTGTATAAATGCATCTATTGGAGTAGCGATTGGTAAAAATTTAAAACTTTCAACTAATGAAATAAATAAAGGTTTAAAAAATTGTGTGGTAACTCCTATGAGATTCCAAAAAATTGAAAAAAATGGAATTAAATATGTAAATGATTCATATAATGCAAGTCCTGTATCAATGAAATATTCTTTAGAAACATTTAACAATGTCTATAAAAATATTTCAAAAATAGCAATTTTAGCAGATATGGGAGAATTAGGAAGTGATGAACTTAAATATCATATAGATACAATAAAATATGCTTTATCTCTTGATATAGAGAAAATTATTATTTTGGGAAAAATAATGAAAGAAGCCTCTAATAATATTGAGAATAAAGAAAAATTAATTATAGTAGAAACAAAAGAAGAAATAAAAAATATTATAAAAGAAAGTTTTTCAGATAGAATCATTTTACTTAAAGGTTCAAATTTTAATCATCTCTGGGAAATAATGGAATAGGAGAAAGAAATGTTATACATACTTGGATTGTATTGTGAGCAGTTAGAATTTTTAAAATCTATATATTTCAGAACATTTGTGGGGTTTATTTTTTCTTTTTTAGTTGTTTTAATAATAGGAAAGCCTTTTATTAAATTCTTGAAAAAGAAAAAATACGGTGAAGAGATAAGAGAGTGTGGACCAGTATCACATTATTCTAAAAAAGGAACTCCAACAATGGGAGGAGTTCTTATGCTTTTAGGCTCTTTTTTAACAATTTTAGTAACAGGAAATTTATATAATAAATTTACGTTACTTCTTATAGTAACAACTTTATGTTTTAGTACAATTGGTTTTATTGATGATTATAAAAAATTTACAGTTAACAAAGATGGTCTTTCTGGAAAGAAAAAACTTTTTGGGCAGAGTCTAATTTCAATAATAGTATGGATTTTTATTAAAGAATTTGGTCTTACAGGATCAAAAGTAGTGGACTTTTCGATATCCAATCCAATTGTTCCAAATATGTTTTTTTATATAGGAAGTTTTTTTATGTTACTTTTTATAATGCTTGTAGTAAATGGGACTTCAAATGCAGTAAATATAACTGATGGATTAGACGGTTTAGCTATTATGCCAGTTATAATAAGTTGTTCTATACTTGGAGTAATAGCATATTTTAGTGGTCATATAGAATTAAGTGCTCATTTGCATTTATTTTCTATTCCAGGAGCAGGAGAGATATCTGTTTTTGTTTCAACTATAGTAGGTGCTGGATTAGCTTTTTTATGGTATAATTGTTATCCTGCCCAAATTTTTATGGGAGATACAGGGTCTTTGGCTTTAGGAGGAGTTATTGGTGTAATATCCATTCTTTTAAAACAAGAACTTCTTCTTCCAATCATTGGTGGAATATTTGTGATGGAAGCTGTTTCAGTTATACTTCAAGTAGGTTCTTATAAACTAAGAAAGAAAAGAGTATTTAGAATGGCACCAATTCATCATCACTTTGAACTTATGGGGGTACCAGAAAATAAAGTAACCATGAGATTTTGGATAGTTTCACTTCTTTTGGGAATACTTGCACTTGGAATGATAAGATTAAGAGGAATTATGTAGGAGGCTAACTGTAAAATAGTTATCCTCTTTTAGTCATATCAGAGAAAGAATTTTTGGAGGAAGATTAAAGATGAAAGTTGGAATGATTTTTGGAAATGGAGTTAGTGGAAAAGGAGCAAAAGAAGTTTTAGAAAAAATGAAATATGAAGTGGTAATGGTAGATGACAAAACAGGAATGCCATCAGATTCAGCAGAAGATCTTCTAGATAAAGTAGATATTTTCATAAAAAGTCCTGGAGTACCTTATACTAGACTTATAAACAAAGCTTTAGAAATGAAAATTGAAGTTATTGATGAAATAGAATTAGCATACAGATATATGAAAAAGCTAGAGATGAAAACTAAAATTATTGCAGTTACAGGAAGTAATGGAAAAACAACAGTAACAAGTAAGATAACAGAATTATTAAAAAAAGCTAATTATAAGTGTGAGTATGCTGGAAATATTGGAAACTCTTTTGGAGAATTAATTTGTAAAAATTCAGAGCTTGATTATGTTGTTTTAGAATTGAGTTCATATCAACTTGAAAATTTAAAAGATTTCAAAGCAGATATTGCGATGGTAATAAATCTTTCTCCAGACCATTTAAGCAGATATAATTCAAAAGAAGAATATTTTGATGCTAAATTTAATATAGGAAAAAATCAGACAGAAAAAGATATTTTTATATATAACTTAAATGATGAAGATTCAATGAAAAGATTAGAAAAAGTTACTGGAAAAAAATTAGGTGTAACTGTAAAAAAAGTAGAAAAGCAAACTGCACAATGTTATATAGAAAGTAATAAAATTATGTATAGAGGAAAAGAATTTTTAGAAATTGAAAAACTTTCCTTAAAAGGAAAACATAATCTTGAAAATATATTGTTTATTCTATGTGTAGCTAAAAATTTAGAAATTGATGAAAATATTATAAGAGAATTTCTTTGTACAACAAAACCTTTAGAGCATAGAATGGAAAGATTCTATAAGTGGAAAAAAGTACTTTTTGTTAATGACTCTAAAGGAACAAATATAGATTCTACTTGTTTTGCAATAGATGCTTATGATGGTGCTATTCTTATTTGTGGTGGAAAAGAAAAAGGGTTGCCATTAGAAGAACTTGTTGAAAAAATTAGAGAAAATATAAGTGGAGTTTATCTTATAGGAGAGATGACAGAAAGATTAAAAGAAGCACTTTTACTTGGAGGATATCCAAATAAAAAAATTCATATAACAGAAGATATAGAAAATACAGTCAAAAGTTTAAGAGAGAAACTGGCAGAAAATGAAGATGAGAAAGTAGTTCTTCTTTCACCATCAACTTCAAGTTTTGATCAATTTCCAAATTTTGAAACAAGAGGAAAAGTTTTTAAAACTCTTGTGAAAAAATATTTTGAAGAGGGAGAAGAGTTGTGAAAAAAGTTATAATAACCACAGGGGGAACAGGTGGACATATATACCCAGCTCTTTCAGTGGCAAAAGGTTTAATAAGAAGAGATACAGATGTTCTATTTGTTGGTAGTGATAATAGGATGGAAAAAGATATGGTTCCTAAAGAAAAAATTAGATTTATTGGATTAAATATATATCCAGTAAAATCAATAAAAATGTTCTTTAAATTGATTTTAGCAATAAAGCAATCAATAAAAATAATAAAAGAAGAAAAGCCAGATGCGGTTATAGGATTTGGAAATTATATTTCACTTCCCATGATAACAGCAGCCTTTCTTACAAGAACAAATTTTTATCTTCAAGAACAAAATGCTAATCTTGGAATGACAAATAAATTTTATTATAAATTTGCTAAAAAAACTTTCTTAGCTTTTGAAAAAACATATGATGATATTCCTATAAAATATCAACATAAATTTAAGGTAACAGGAAATCCTTTGAGAGAAGAGATTTATAATATTAGTAATAAAGAAGAAAGAGAAAAACTTAAAGTTGAGAGTGGAGAAAAAATTATTCTCATTACAGGTGGAAGTTTAGGAGCAAAAAGTATTAATGATGCTGTATTAAATGAATGGGAAAAATTAAAAGAAAAAAAGAATATAAGAATATATTGGGCAACAGGAAAAGTACACTATGAAAAAATATCTAAAAAGATAGAAAAAAGAAATATGAAAGATATAATAAAACCTTATTTTAATAATCTTATAAATATAATGTCAGCAGCAGATTTAGTTATTTGTAGAGCAGGAGCATTAACAATATCAGAACTCATAGAATTAAAGAAGCCATCTATTTTAATTCCTTATAATTCCATAAAAGTTGGACAATATGAAAATGCTATTATTCTTGAAGAAAGAGAAGGAGCTCTTGTATTTAATAATGATGAAGCAGAAGAAGCCGTGAGGTCAGCTCTTGACTTAATAGAAGATGATGAGCAACTTCAAAAAATGAAACTTAGAATAAAAGCGTTAAGAAATTTAAATGCAACAGAAAGTTTAATTAATAGCTTGGATATTTGGAGGAATTAAAAAATGAAAAATGTATTTTTTGTAGGTATAAATGGGATAGGAATGAGTGGACTTGCTAAGATAATGAAAGAATTAAATTACAATGTATATGGTTCTGATCCAAATAATAGTTATCTTACAGAGGAAATGAGAAGTCAAGGAATAGTAATTTATTCAGAACATAAAGAAGAAAATATTAAAGGTATGGATACACTTGTTGTGTCAACGGCTATAAATAAAGAAAATCCAGAGTATAAAAAGGCAATTGAAGAGAAGATACCAGTTATAAAAAGAGGAGAACTTCTAGCAAGACTTTTAAATAAAAAAATAGGATTAGCAGTAGCAGGAACTCATGGAAAAACAACTACAAGTTCTATGCTTGCAACTATTTTATTAGAAAAAGATCCAACAATAGTAGTTGGTGGGATAGTTGAATGTATAAAATCAAATGCAAAATATGGAACAGGAGAATATTTTGTTGCAGAAGCTGATGAAAGTGACAACTCTTTCCTTTATATGAGACCCAAGTATTCTGTTATAACAAATATAGAAGCTGATCATCTTGAAAAGCATGGTTCTCTTGAAAATATAAAAAAATCTTTTAATATTTTTATGCAACAAACAGAAAAAGAAGTAATAGTATGTTTAGATAATAAAAATATTCAAGAATTAATAGGATATAAAGAAAATGTTGTTACATATAGTCTTTTAGATAAGAAAGCAGATATATATGCAGACGGAATAAAAATTGTAAATGGAAGAACAGTTTATGATGTGTATATAAAAGGTGAATACATTGGAGAATTTTCTCTTTCTATTCCTGGTAAACATAATGTATATAATTCTTTGCCAGTTATATATATAGCTAGAGAATTTGGTCTTGATATGAAAAATGTAAAAGAGAAAATAGAAAATTTTAAGGGAGCAAAAAGAAGATATGATGTTCTTTTTGATGATGGAGAAATAAAAGTAATAGATGACTATGCACATCACCCAACAGAGATAGAAGCAACTCTTCAAGGAGCAAGAAGCATTGAGGATAAAGAGATAACAGTTATATTTCAACCTCATAGATATAGTAGAGTAAAATTCCTTTTAGAAGAATTTGCTGGAGCATTTAAAAACGCAGATGAGCTTATTCTTATGCCTGTATATAGTGCTGGTGAAAAGGATGAGTTTGGTGTAACTCTAGAGGATCTTCTAAAAAAAATAAATCATAGAAATGGGAAAATGTTATTTAGTAAAGAAGAACTAGAAGATGTTTTAGATATAAATGAAAAACGTGTGTATATGTTTATGGGAGCAGGAAGTATTTCATCTTTTGCTCATGACTTTGTAAAAAGATTAGAAAATCAAAAGAAGGGAATGAATTAGTTAATGGAAATATTAGAAAAATATAGTATGAAAAAACATTCTAATATGAAAATAGGTGGAGAAGCTAAAAAATTTATAAAAATAGAAAATAAAGAAGAGTTAAAAGATATATTAAAAACACTTAAAAGTTATTTTATAATAGGGAATGGAACCAATACTCTTTTAAATGATAAATTTTTAGATGTAACATTTATTTCTTTAAAAAATTTGAATAAGATAACAAATTTTGGAAATGGAAAAATAAATGTGGAGGCAGGTCTTGATTTTGGAAAACTTATAAAATATATGGCAGAAAATAATCTTTCAGGATTAGAAGAACTTGCTGGAATTCCAGGAACTGTAGGTGGACTTGTGTTTATGAATGGTGGAGCCTATGGGAAAGAGATTTTTGATTATATAGAATCAGTAGAAATTTTAAATGAAGAAAAAGAGATAAGAGTAATTCCAAAATCTGAGTTAAAGATAGATTATAGAAAAACAGAAATAAAAGAAAATAATTGGATTATAATAAGTGCGAATTTTAAATTTGATAAAGGATATAAAAAAGAACTTGTAAAAGAGATACAAGAAAAAAGAGAAAAAAATCAACCTTTAGAGATGCCAAATCTTGGAAGTACTTTTAAAAATCCTAAAGGATATTTTGCCGCAAGATTAATAATAGAAGCTGGAGCACAAGGACTTAAAATAGGTGGAGCACAAATGTCAATGAAACATCCTAATTTTATAGTAAATGATGGAACAGCAACTTTTGAAGATGTGCTTAATCTTATAGCAGAAGTAAAGAAAAAAGTAAAAGAGACTTCAGGAGTAGAGCTTGAAAGAGAGATAATAATTTTAAAATAATTTGAGGTGGCAAAATGAAAATAGCAGTTTTTATGGGAGGAATATCATCTGAAAAAGAGGTGTCAGTAAGAACAGGAACAGCAATCCTTAATAGTCTTTTAAGACAGGGATATGATGCTTATGGTGTTGTTTTAGATAAAGACAATCTTCTTTCAGCATTTATAGATAATAAGTATGATTTAGCTTATCTTGCTCTTCATGGAGAATATGGTGAAGATGGAAGAATACAGGGGTTACTTGATATTTTAGGGAAAAAATACACAGGATCTGGAGTAACTTCTAGTGCTGTATCAATGGATAAAGATCTTACTAAAAAAATAGCTCAATCAGTTGGTGTTAATATTGCAAAATCATATACTAGAAATGATATAGAAAATATAAAAGATTTTCCTATTGTAGTAAAACCATCAACAGAAGGGTCTACTGTTGGACTTTATGTATGTCATAATAAAGAAGAATTAAAAGAAGCAATAAAAAATTCTGGAGATAGAGATCTTGTTATAGAAGAATTTATAAAAGGAGAAGAGCTTACAGTTGGTGTAGTTGAAGGAGAAGCCTTAGGTGTTTTAAAAATAACTCCTAAAATAGGTTTATATGATTATAAATCAAAATATACAGTTGGAATGACAGAATATGAATATCCAGCAAAAATAAGTGAAAAATCCTACCAAGAAGCAATGGAATATGCTACAATAATTCATAATAGTTTAAAAATGAAAGGAATTTCTAGAAGTGATTTTATTTTAAAAGATGAAAAGTTATATTTTTTAGAGGTAAATAGTTGTCCAGGAATGACAGAAACAAGTCTTGTACCAAAACTTGCTACATTAAAAGGATATACATTTGATGATCTTACAAAAAAAATTGTTGAAAAATTTAAATAAATAATGGATAATTTAAGAGACAGGTGATTTTCTTGAAATTAATTTTTAGAATAACACTAATAATTCTCTTAACTTTTGGAGTAATTACAACAGAAAAAAATTTTTTAAAAAAAACTATTTTTGAAATAAAAAGTGTAAAAATAGAAGGAGTTTCAGAAAAATTAGAAACAAGTTTTACTCCTTTAAAAGAGCAATTAATAGGGAAAAATATTAATGATGTAGATATTAAAGAAATAGAAAAAAGAATATCACAAGATGTAAGAGTGAAAAATGTTTCTGTGATAAAAAGTACTCTCAATGAGATTATAATAAAAGTAGAAGAGAGAGATCCTAAGTACTATCTTCAATATAAAAAAGATATCTATATTTTAGATAAAGATGGAAAAATTTACAATTATTTAAATGATTTGAAAACTAAAGATTTTCCTTTTATTGTTGCAAAATCTGAAGAAGAAATACAAACTCTTTTAGAGATACTTGATAAAGTAGAGACAACAGATTTTAGAGATATAATATCTCAAATATATATGGAAAGTGAAAATTGTATAAATTTAATACTTTCTAATGGTGTTGTTATAAAAACAAATAAAGAAGTAACAAAAGAAAAATACGATACTGGAAGTTATCTTTTCTTTGATTTGTCAAGCAGAAAAAAAATAGACTACATGGATCTTCGTTATGAAGATTATATAATAAAATATATGGAGGATAAAAATGGAAAATAGTATTATAAAATTTATCCTAGATGTAGGAAATTCAAAAATTAAAATGCTTGCAGGTGAACTAAGTAATTATGGTGAAAAACTGAGAGTATTAAAATATATTGAAGTTCCAAGTAGAGGAATTAAAAAAAATGTGATAGAAAACCAAATTTATTTAAGTGAAAGTATAACTGATGCTGTAAGAGAAATGGAAACAGCAACAGGACTTGAAGTAAAAAAAGTCATCTTAGGTATAGGTGGAACTAATATATATTCAAAAACAAAAAATGTAAAATTATCTTTCTCAGAAGAAAAAGTTATTACTGAAGAACATATAACAGAACTTTTTTTAACAGCAGAAAAAGAATTAAAACAAAAATCAGAAAAAGTTTTAGAAAGTGAAATATACAATATAAGAGTTAATAGTTCAGGTATTGTAAAAAACCCAGTTGGACTTACAGGAAGAGAAATACAAGCAGATGTACATCTTATTTTTGTAGGAGAAAATGAAGTTGACGAATTAACAGAGGTTGTAAATAGAGCTAAATTAGAAGTAGAAAGTATAGTCTTAAGCTCATATGCTTCTGCCAAGGCAACTTTAATGGAAGAAGATAAAACAATGGGAGTGGCTCTTATAGATATAGGTGAGGGAACAACAGATATTGTTATATATAAGAACAACAAACTTATATATGCCAAGTCACTTCCTCTTGGTGGAATGCACTATGTTAGTGATTTAGAGTATATCTTTAGTATTCCAAAATCAGAAGCACAAGAAATAATAAAACAGATAAGTGAAACAAAAGATAAAAAAGAATTTAATTTTCCAATAAATGGGAATAAATATATTTCAATAGGAAATATAAGAAAAGTTATAGATGCAAGAACAGGTGATCTTGTAACTTTTATAAAAAAAGCGATAGAAGAATCAGGGTTTACAGGATATTTAGGAAAAGGAATTTATCTTACAGGTGGAGCAACTAAAATGGATGAAATCTTTGAAGAAGTAAAGAGTAATTTAGGCTACTCAGTAAAAAGAGTTCTTCCAATAAAGATTGCAGGACTTGAAAATGTAAAACCAGAAATGTCTGTTGTAGTTGGAATTCTTTTAGAAGTGATGGAAAAAGAATATAACAAACTTGAAAAAGAAAGAAAAGAGAAAGAAGAACAAGAAAGTTTACTAAAAGCTAATGTAAAAGTTGAAGAAGAAATTGAAGAAAAAGTAAAAATAAAAAAAGAAAGGTTTAAATTGGTAAAAGAATGGTTTTCTAATTTTATATAATTTCTGGGGAGGTAAAACAATATGGAGAACAATATCGTAAAAATAAAAGTTCTTGGTGCTGGTGGAGCTGGTGGAAATGCAATCAATGATATGATTTCATCTGGAGTATCAGGAGTTGAATTTATAGCAGCAAATACAGATGCTCAGGATTTAGGTAAATCTCTTGCTGATGTAAGAATTCAGCTTGGAGAAAAACTTACAAGAGGACTTGGTGCAGGAGCTAATCCTGAAATAGGAAAACAATCAGCAGAAGAGGATCTAGAAAAATTAAAACAACTTTTGGAAGATACAGATATGCTTTTCATAACTGCTGGAATGGGTGGTGGAACAGGAACAGGCTCATCTCCTGTAATTGCTAAAATAGCAAAGGAATTAGGAGTGTTAACAGTAGGTATAGTAACAAAACCATTTGGATTTGAAGGTGGAAAGAGAAGATTGAATGCAGAGAGGGGAATAGAAGAACTTAAGGAATTTGTAGATTCTCTTGTAGTAATACCAAATGATAAATTGTTTGAACTTCCAGATAAAACAATAACACTTCAAAATGCATTTAAGGAAGCTAATAATATTTTAAAAATAGGTATTAAAGGTGTTGCAGATTTGATGATAGGAAATGGTCTTATTAACCTTGACTTTGCAGACATAAAAACAACTATGCAAAACTCAGGAATAGCTGTTCTTGGATTTGGTGAAGGTGAAGGAGAAAATAGAGCGATAAAAGCAACAGAAAAAGCCTTAATGTCTCCATTACTAGAAAAATCAATTTCAGGAGCAAGTAAAATACTTTTAAATATAGCTGGATCATCTGATCTAACTTTAATGGAAGCACAATCTATTGCTAATATAGTAAAAGATGCTGCAGGAAAAAGTGCTGATGATGTAATGTTTGGAGTAAACTTAAATGAAGATTTAAAAGATGGAATACAAGTTACAATCATAGCTAATAACTTTGTTGATACAGTTGAAAAAAGTGAACCATTTATTAATATTGCTGTAAATAAAACAGAAGAACAAAAAGAAGAGACTAAGGCTGCTGAAGAAGAAAAAAGAATAGAATTAGATCTTCCACCTTGGATAAGAAGCAATAAATAATAAAAAATAATTAAAAGTAGTTGATATTAAAGGGATATTATGATATAATAATTCTTGCCCTGCTCAAGAACATAAGTTTTTTGGGCTAAAACCATAGGGAGGAGGTAAAACGAATGACTAAATACGAAATTATGTACATCATCAACCCAACAATCTTAGAAGAGGGAAGAGATGCAGTTATAGCTAAAGTTGAGTCTATCTTAACAGAAGCTGGAGCTACTCTTACTAAAACTGAGAGATGGGGAGAAAGAAAGTTAGCTTATCCTATCGATAAAAAGAAAACAGGATTTTATGTACTAACTAATTTAGAAATGGACGGTACAAGATTAGTTGAAGTAGAAAGAAAACTTAACATAACTGAAGAAGTTATGAGATATATCATCGTAAAACAAGATTAATTTCTATTAAATTTTAATCACAGTATCAAAAGTTTATTTCAAATAAGGAGGTATTTAAAATGGCTGAATTCAGAAGAAGAAGAGCAAAATTAAGAGTTAAAGCAGAAGAAATTGATTATAAAAATGTTGACCTTTTAAAAAGATTTGTTTCTGATAAAGGAAGAATCAATCCTTCTAGAGTAACAGGTGCTAATGCTAAGTTACAAAGAAAAATAGCTAAAGCTATAAAAAGAGCTAGAAATATCGCTTTAATTCCTTACACAAGAACAGAAAGATAATTTCACATAAAAAAGAGATGATTATCATCTCTTTTTTTGTTTTTTGAAAATTTTTTATAAATTATAAATTAAAAAATTCTCTTACTTTTTATAATTAAATTTATATGATAAAATATAAAAAGAAAAGATTAGATTATTCTTTTAGTAGAAAAAATGTATACTAACTATGGAATTGTGGTATAATGAAAAAAATTCTCTAATAAAGTTAGGAGTAAAAAATGAAAATAGTTGTTGATGGTATGGGTGGAGATAGAGGAACTTCTGAAATTTTAAAAGGAGTAAGATTAGCTCTTGATGAAATGCCTGAAATAGAAATAATAGTTGTTGGTAAAGAAAAAATTATAAAAAAAGAACTTTCAAAATATAAGTATGATAAAAAACGTCTTATAGTTATTAATGCTGATGAAGTGATAGAAATGACAGATGAACCTATGTCAGCAGTAAGAAAGAAAAAAAATTCATCTATGAATATTGCACTTGAATTAGTTAAAAATGGCGAAGGAGATGCTTTTGTTTCAGCAGGTAATACAGGAGCATTAATATCAGCAAGTCAATTAAAGCTAAGAAGAATAAAAGGTGTATTAAGACCTGCTATTGCAACAGTTTTTCCAGCAAAAGGAAGAAACATGGTTCTTATGGATGTAGGAGCAACAGCAGATACAAAACCAGAGTTTATAAATCAATTTGCTGTAATAGGTAGTAAATTTGCAGAAGAAATTCTTCATAGAGAAAATCCTACAGTGGCACTTTTAAATATAGGAAGTGAAGATGGAAAAGGAAATGAGCTTACCAAAGAAGCTCATGGGCTTATGAAAGAAAATAAAAATATAAATTTTGTAGGTAATATTGAAAGTAGAGATATGATGTTTGGTAAAGTTGATGTTGTAGTTACAGATGGTTTTACTGGAAACATGGTTTTAAAAACAAGTGAAGGAATAGCAAAATATATTTTTGACTGTTTAAAAGAAGAAATAAAAAATAGTTTTCTTGCAAAGATAGGTGTATTTTTTATGATGCCTATTTTAAAAAGAATAAAAAAGAAATTAGATTCATCAGAATATGGTGGAGCTTTATTTTTAGGATTAAATGGAATATCAATAAAAGCTCATGGGAATTCAGATGCTAATGGAATTAAAAATGCAATAAGGGTAGCAAAAGAATTTATAGAAAATAGATTTGTGGAAAAATTAAAAGATATGATAAGTTCACAGGAGGAAAAAGAGTGTTAAAAAGTATTGGAATAGTTGGATTAGGTATTTATGCACCTGAAAAGGTAATGACTAATGCTGACTGGGAAAAATTAGTAGATACATCAGATGAATGGATAAGAACAAGAACAGGAATACAAGAAAGAAGATATGTTGTAGAGGGACAAGGAACATCAGACCTTGGAGTTGAAGCAGCTAAAAAAGCTCTTGAAGATGCAGGAATGATTCCAGAAGATGTAGAGTTTATAATTCTTGCAACTTGTACGCCAGATTATAGAGCTCAAAATGCATCATCATTAATTCAAGCAAAATTAGGAGCAGTAAATGCAGCAGCTTTTGACCTTAGTGCAGCATGTAGTGGATTTATTTATGCTCTTTCAGTTGGAAAGTCAATGATACAATCTGGAATGTATAAAAATATTCTTGTAATAGCAGCAGAATCAATATCAAAAATTGTAAATATGCAAGATAGAAATACTGCAATTCTTTTTGGAGATGGAGCAGCAGCAGCTGTTTTAAAAGAAGTTGAAGATGGATATGGAATAATTTCATCTTTCTTAGGAACAGAGGGAGTATTAGATGAAACTCTAAGAATAAATGTTGGAGGAACTCTTAATCCAGTAACTCATGAAGCTATAGATAATGGAGATGTCTATTTAAAAATGAATGGACAAGAAGTGTTTAAATTCGCTGTAAAAGCTCTTCCAAAATCAACAAAAGAAGCATTAGTAGCAGCCAATATGGAAGCAGAAGATCTAGATATGGTAATACCTCACCAAGCTAATATGAGAATTATTGAAGCAGCAGCTAAAAGATTAAAATTACCTATGGAAAAATTCTTTGTAAACCTTCAAAAATATGGAAATACTTCAGCAGCATCAGTAGGACTTGCACTTGGTGAAGCAATTCAAGAGGGAAAAATAAAAAAAGGTGATATGCTTGCTCTTACAGGATTTGGAGCAGGACTTACTTATGGTTCAGTTATAATAAAATGGGCTAAATAATTAAAAAATCTTTTCATAAGACAAAAAGATTAATTGACACAGAAAATAAGCATATGATAAAATTACAGATGTAATAATAAATTTACATTTATTTTATTTAGGAGGAAGTATGGGTAAAACAGCTTTCGTTTTTCCAGGACAAGGAGCACAATTCGTTGGAATGGGAAAAGAAATATATGAAAACAATGAAATAGCAAAACAAGAATTTGATAAAATATTTTCAGAACTTTCTTTTGATTTAAAAACAGTTATGTTTGAAGGACCAGAAGAAACATTAAAGAAAACAAAATATACTCAGCCAGCGATTGTAGCAATGAGTCTTGTTCTTGAAAAATTAGTGAGAGAGAAAGGAATAAAACCAGATTTTGTAGCAGGACATTCTGTTGGAGAATATGCTGCAATAGGTTCAGGAGAATTTTTAACTCTTTCAGATGCAGTAAGACTTACAGCATTTAGAGGGGAAACTATGAATGAAATAGCTGAATCTGTAAATGGAGGAATGGCTGCTATAATAGGTATGGAATCTTCAAAAATAGAGGAGATTTTAAAAACGGTTGATGGTGTAGTTGAGGCAGTAAACTTTAACGAACCTAAACAAACAGTAATAGCAGGAGAAAAAGAAGCAATAGAAAAAGCATGTGTAGTATTAAAAGAAGCTGGAGCAAAAAGAGCCTTACCTCTAGCTGTATCAGGACCATTCCATTCATCATTAATGAAACCAGCTGGTGAAAAGCTAAGAAATGAAGCAGTAAAATATAATTTTAAAGAGGGAACAGTAAAATTAGTAGCTAATACAACAGCAGAAATTATTTCAACACCAGATGAAATAAAATCAGAAATTTATTCACAAAGTTTTGGACCTGTAAAATGGGTTGATACAGTAAATAAATTAAAAGAAAATGGTGTTGATAAAATATATGAAATAGGACCAGGAAAAGTACTTGCTGGACTTATAAAGAAGATAGATAAAGAGTTAACTGTTATAAACATAAACTCTTTAGATGATATTCAAAAAATATAAAGTAAGCATAAAAAATATTTTTAGATGTAAATATTATAATATGTAAATTTTATTTTTATAAAAAGTTGAAAACTATAAT
>JAHHTB010000305.1 GCA_020024855.1 Fusobacterium sp. | reverse complement strand
AATATCAACTTTTAATATATAAATTATACTTAGTAAAAGTAAGGTAACTATAAAAATATAATAATTATATTTATTTTTAATAATATTTTAAAGAGGTCTATTTATGAAAAAATTATCACAATCATTATTAGTAAAAACTATTTTAGAAAAAAGAAAAGAAAAAAAAATTACTCAACAAGAACTAGCAGATTTAACAGGAATAAATCGTGCAATGCTTAGTCGTTTAGAAACAGGAGATTTTCTTCCTTCTATATCTCAACTAGAATCTTTAGGAGAAATACTTGGATTTGAGCCTATATCTTTATTTGTAGAAAAGGAAACTGATAAAAAATTTGAAAAATGTTCTCCACTTAATATAGCAGTAGCTGGTACAGGGTATGTAGGATTATCTTTAGCTGTTCTTTTAGCACAACATAATAATGTTATAGCGGTAGATATTATTCCTGAAAAAGTAGAGATGATAAATAATAAAAAATCCCCTATTCAAGATGAATATATAGAAAAATATTTAGCAGAGAAAGAACTTAATTTAAAAGCAACTTTGGATGGAAAAGAAGCATATAAAGATGCAGATTTTGTAATAATTGCAGCACCTACAAATTATGATCCAAAAAGAAATTACTTTGATACATCAGCTGTTGAATCAGTAATAGAAGAAGTATTAAAAGTCAATAAAAATGCAATAATGATAATAAAATCTACAATTCCTGTAGGATATACTGAATCTGTAAGAGCTAAATATAATACAAAAAATATAATATTTAGTCCTGAATTTTTAAGAGAAAGTAAAGCTCTATATGATAATCTTTATCCATCTCGTATAATTGTTTCTATGGATAAAAATGATGAAAGAATAGTAAAAGCAGCTCATACATTTGCATCTCTTTTACAAGAAGGAGCAATAAAGAAAGATATAGATACTTTATTTATGGGATTTACAGAAGCAGAAGCAGTAAAACTTTTTGCTAATACGTATCTTGCACTTAGAGTTTCATATTTTAATGAACTTGACACTTATGCGGAAATAAAAGGATTAAATACTACAGATATAATAAATGGTGTTTGTTTAGATCCTAGAATAGGAAGTCATTACAATAATCCATCATTTGGTTATGGAGGATATTGTTTACCAAAAGATACAAAACAACTTCTTGCAAATTATGATAATGTTCCACAAAATATGATGTCAGCAATAGTAGAATCAAATAGAACAAGAAAAGATTTTATTGCAGATAGAGTATTAGAACTTGCAGGAGCTTATGAGGCAAATAGTTCTTGGGAAGTTTCTAAAGAGAAAAAAATAATAATAGGTGTATATCGTCTTACAATGAAATCAAATTCAGATAATTTCCGTCAATCATCAATTCAAGGAGTTATGAAAAGAGTAAAAGCAAAAGGAGCTACAGTAATAATTTATGAACCAACTCTTGAGAATGGAACAACTTTCTTTGGAAGTGAAGTAGTAAATGATTTAGATAAATTTAAAAAATTAAGTCAAAGTATAGTTGCTAATAGATATGATAGTTGTCTTGATGATGTAAAAGAAAAAGTATATTCAAGAGATCTTTTTGGAAGAGATTAATTTAATATTTTTAAGGAGCAATAAAAAATGACAACAAAATATGATTTAATAATTTTTTATTCTGAGCTTAATAAGATAAAA
>JAHHTB010000304.1 GCA_020024855.1 Fusobacterium sp. | reverse complement strand
TTCATGTGTCTTAGGTATATTAAATTCCATTCTACTAATCCTCCTACTAGTCTTTATTAACTTTTCTATTTTTCATTGTTGTTGCTTGATTAATACTGCCTATACATAAACTTAAACTTATTGAGGAAATACAGACTTTCCCCAATAAGCATTAAGTTTTTTATACAGTTATTTTATAGTTCAGTGATTTTTAGGTTTTACTATATTCTTTTTAAGATTATAGATGCTCCCATTCCTCCACCAATACATAAAGTTGCTAATCCATAAGTAACTTCTCTTCTTCTCATTTCATGAACTAGAGTTGTAAGAATTCTGTTTCCAGATGCTCCAATAGGGTGTCCTAATGCAATAGCTCCTCCGTTTACGTTAGCTCTTTCAAGTATCCATTCTTTAGTTACTCCATGCTCATTGCAAAGCTCTTTAATAACTCCTAAAGATTGAGCAGCAAATGCTTCATTTAACTCAAATAATTCTATATCAGTTAATTTTAATCCAGCTCTTTTTAATACATCTCTTACTGCTGGAACTGGTCCCATACCCATGATAGATGGATCTACTCCACCTTGACCAACAGCTACTATTTCTGCCATAGGTTTTAAATTATATTTTGCTACTGCTTCTTCAGATGCAAGTAAAGCTACTGATGCTCCATCGTTTAATCCAGATGCATTTCCAGCTGTTACTGTTCCATCTTTTTTGAATGCTGGTCTTAATTTAGCAAGAACTTCTGGAGTTGATTTTCTATTAGGATGCTCATCTCTTGAGAAGATTACTGTATCTTTTTTAACTTTTACTTCAACTGGGATTATTTCTTCATCAAATACTCCACCGTCTACTGCAGCGATTGCTTTTCTTTGAGAGTTCATAGCAAATTCATCTTGCTCTTCTCTTGTGATTCCATATTTTTCAACAATATTTTCTGCTGTGATTCCCATATGGTAATCATTAAAAGCATCTGTAAGACCATCTGTTACCATGTGGTCTTTCATTTTTAAATCTCCCATTTTAAATCCGTTTCTTACTGATGCTGGTAATACGAATCCTGCATTAGACATAGATTCTACTCCTCCAGCAAGAATTAAGTTAGCTTCTCCTGATTTTATTTCATTATAAGCTACGTTTACAGATTTAAGTCCACTTCCACAAATCATATTTATAGAGTATGCAGGTACTTCTACAGGTACTCCACCTTTAACTGCTGCTTGTCTACCTACACCTTGTTTATGTCCTGCGTGTAAAACATTTCCCATTACAACTTCATCTAAATCAGCTGGGTTTATTCCAGTTTGTGCTATAACATTTTTTATTACTATTGCTCCTAAATCTCCTGGTTCTACTCCTTTAAGACTTCCTAGAAAACTTCCAATAGGTGTTCTTTTTGCTGTTACTAAATAAACTTTTGACATTAAATTTTCCTCCTATTTCTGATTTGGTTTTTTATTCTATACTTCATTAAACTTTATATTTTTGTATTTACATCAAAACATCACTTCTGTATATTGTGACTATATTTGTTATACTTTGTTCGTAAAAATAAGTCAAGCATTTCATTTTAAATATTTTTTTATGATAATTTTTTTATCATTTTTTGATTAATTATTGTCACCATTTTTTTATTATTTTTTAAAAAGCAATTTGACTCCATTATTATAATCAAATTATATTC
>JAHHTB010000303.1 GCA_020024855.1 Fusobacterium sp. | reverse complement strand
CTTATATTTCCTAACCAATCATGTTCTAAAAAAAATTTTTTGACTCCTTCATCTATCCCTTTTATCTTCTTATCTAACTTTTTATTGTATTTTTCTATAAAATAATCTGTTAATATAAATATATCCTTATCTCTTTCCCTCAAAGGTGGTATTTCCAAATAAATTCCATTTAATCTATAATACAAATCTAATCTTATTTTATTATTTTCTAACATTAAACTAGGATTCTCATTTGTTGTTGAAATTATTCTCACATCAACTGGTATATCTTCAGTTCCCCCTATTCTACGAACAACTTTTTCTTGTAATACTCTTAAAAGCTTAGCTTGTAACTGTACTGATAAAGAATTAATTTCATCAAGTAATATTGTTCCACCATTAGCTTGTTCAAATATACCTGGCTTATCTATTGCTCCTGTAAACCCTCCTCTAGTAGTTCCAAATAAAATTCCCTCAAATACTCCTTCTGGTAAAGCAGCACAATTTATTGCCAAAAATGGAGCTTCTTTTCTCATACTCTCATAATGAATAGCCTGACTTAAAAGTTCTTTGCCTGTTCCTGTTTCTCCATATATGAAAACAGCTATATCACTTTTAGCTACTTTTTTTGCTTTTTTTATCATTTCTTTTATATTTTTATTCTCACCAATAATACTCTCAAAATTATAATTTTTTATTTTGTTTTTTACTTTGTTACTGATAGAATAGCTTCCTTTTGTTATTTCTAATGAGCCAACCACTTCATTTTCACAAATTATTGGAATAGTTGAATTTAAAGTTACTATTTCTTTCCCCCTTTTTACTCTATATTTCTGCTTTTTATTTTTTATTTTTATTCCACTATTAAGAACATTCAGCAGTGTGCTTTCCTCTATTTCCTCAAAAATATGCTTAAATTCTCTTCCAATAACATTTTCAGAGCTCATCCCCTCTATTTTCTCCATATTATGATTATATATTCTTGTTATTTTATTCTTATCAATAAAATGGATTCCTTCATCAATATTTTCTAATACTTTTTTTAATATTTCAAACACTATTCTCTCTTCCATAAGCATCACTCTTCCATTTTAATATATTCTATTAATTTTTTTACTTAAAAATAAGAGAATGAATAGAATTAATACCTTATGGTTATTCACTCTTTATATTTTTACAAATTGTTAAAACATAGATATTATCCACATAGATATCATCTTTTAATAATTCGCATAAATTTCTTAAAGTAGCTCCTGTACTAAAAATATCATCAACAATAAGAATATTTCCCCTCTTTGTCAACTTTCTCTCTTTACTAATACTATTTTTAAATAGCTCCATTTTCTTTTCAATTGGTAATTTTTTCATCTCCTCAGAGCTTAATTTTCTAAAAAAATCCAATGAAACTGGTTTGTTTAAATTTTCACCTAGATGTTTTACTATTTGAAAAAGTGGTTGTATCTCCCTTTTAAAAGTTGGTGGAGTAGCAATTATTCCATCTATCTTCTCCTCTATCTTCCATTGATTTCTTATGAAATCAGTAACAGCATCTGCTATATCAATAGCCTTTCCATACTCTTTATGATACTTTAATTCATTCATAGCCTTTCCTATTTCACTATATTCAACATCAAATATAGGATAACCAAATATATCCTCCCCCTCATAGTTACTCTTCAACATAAAATAATCTAAAGTATAACCC
>JAHHTB010000302.1 GCA_020024855.1 Fusobacterium sp. | reverse complement strand
GTATAACTTAAAACTATATTATTTTTCTCCATAAAGCTTATTTGCTTTTCTAACTTTTCTTTTTTCCATAAATCATCACTATCTAAAAAAGCAATATATTTTCCTTTTGATAAATCAATAGCCCTATTTTTAGTAAATGAAACTCCTTGATTTTCCTCATTTTTATATAATTTTATCCTATTATCTAATTGCTGATATTTTTCCACTATTTTTATTCCGTTATCTTTAGAACAATCATCAACTATTATCATTTCCCAATTTTTATATGTCTGATCAATTACTGATTGAATAGTTTCTTCAATATATTTTTCACAATTATATAGAGGTGTAATTATTGAAACTAAAGGTTCATTTTTTAAATTTTCTTCCATCTACATCCCCTTCCCAAATAAAACTATCTTTATTGTTTTAAAAAATACCACTAAATCTAGTATGAAATCTTGGTGCTTTATATAATACAAATCATACTCAAGCTTTTTCTCTGCATCATCAACACTTGCACCATATGGATACATTACCTGTGCCCAGCCTGTAAGTCCTGGTACAACTCCATATCTTAATTTATAATTCTTTATTTTCTTTTCATAATCTCTTCCAAGTTCATTCCATTCTGGTCTTGGACCAACAAAACTCATATCTCCTCTCAATACATTTATTAATTGAGGTAATTCATCAAGTCTTACTTTCCTTATAAATTTTCCAAATTTTGTTATTCTATCATCATGTTCTGACGCATATTTTGAAAACTTATTAGGGTCATGTATTTTCATACTTCTAAACTTTATTATTTCAAAATCATTCCCTTTATAACCTATTCTTTTCTGTTTAAAAAAGGCTGGATTTTTTAATATTTTCATTGGATTTATAAATAAATATTTAATTCCTACATCAAGTTTTACTAATATATATGTAATAACCATAAAAGGAAAAGCAGGAATAAATATTAATATTGCTGTTACTACATCAAAAAGTCTTTTTATTCTTTTTTGAAAAGTATTATTAAGAACTGTAAATCCATTACTTGTTACAACCCATAAATCATCTATCTTATTTACATCTATCTTTCCTTCTATTTGTTCTAGAAAACTTAAATAATCAGTTACTTCTATTCCGCTTAATTTCAATTCAACTATCTCTTCTGAATATTTTTTCGCTTCTTTTCTACTTGTGTATACTATTTCTTCTATATTTTTTTCTTTTATTATTTTCTTAGCTTCTAATATAGTTCCTAAAGCTTCTTTATTATTTTCTGCTAAAAATCCTATATATTTATATTTTTCTTCATCTTTTAATATCTCTTCTATTTTTTTCTTTGGTTCATCATCACCTAAAATTAAAATTCTTTTATGACTTTTAAACATTCTAATGAAAAGGGCAAATAAAAAGTTTTGTAGAATATCAAACACTACAAAACCTAGTATCATTTTTTCCAATTTCAAAAAAAAGTAAAATATTAGAAAAAGTATAAAATTTAAAATTGATGACACTATAAAATCTTTTAATCTATAGTGATTCTTATTAAAATTAAGACAATCTAAAAGATAATAAGAAAGTGAAAGTATTAGAAACATTCCATAAATAGATGTATTTATATTTAAATCCATAACTATAAAAATACTTCTATATATAAAAAATAGAATTAATAAATAAAAAAATCTTATTTTTCCATTTCTATTATGTCTCATAATCT
>JAHHTB010000301.1 GCA_020024855.1 Fusobacterium sp. | reverse complement strand
ATATATAGATAATATAAAAAATGAAAGAGTAAGATGGTATTATCTAAATGTAGAATTTTTATAAAGATGGAAGATATGTTGAAGATTTTATTACATATTATAGAACCGAAAAAATAAAATCCCGTGTAAGTTATGAAGATGGGGAACTTATCTCATTGATGGAGTACTTTGAAGATGAACCTAAGAAAAAAAGAGGTTATATTTGAAAAAAGTCGAAAAAAATTCCTGTAGGAAAAAATTTTAATAATTTCTTTAATATTGTTTGGTGAACTATATATGATAGTGTAATGAATTATAAGTATAATTTAATTAATATCAAGACTATAAATAGATATTCTAGAAAGGAAGTTATAATTTTTTGTGTTGGTATCTAAGGGTATTAATACCTTTTTACTTTTTTTCCAAAAAAATAATAAAACAAGTAAATTTTCCTGCTAGAATTAAAGTTACCACACATCAATCTAAGGAGGTCATTTACTTGTCTCAAACATATTCTATCATAAACTCTTTAAATATCAAAGATAAAAATATTTCTTTAATTCAGAAGAAGGTTACAACTGAGTTGTTTAAAGGTACCTATCATAAAGGCTTTCAGTGCAGAAACTAACTTTGTTAAAAAACATTGTTTTATCTCCAATGATGTCAAATTAGCTATTATTTTTGAATTACAAAAAAATATTGCTGAAAAAGATATTGCTTCTAACTTTAATGTTTCATCTAATACAGTTAATAGAATTATTAATTCTTTTTTCAAGGAACATTTACCTAATAAAGGCTTTCTTCCTGAAGCTTTATGTTTTGATTAATTTAAAGCTACTAAAAATTGCGAAGGTGCTATGGCTTTTATCTATTGCGAATACAGAAAAAATCATTGATATTTTACCTGATAGGTGCTTAGCACACTTAAAAGAATATTTTTCACATTTTCCTTTGACAGTTAGAAAAAAGGTTAAACATATTGTGATTGATATTTATCAGCCATACATGCACTTAATAAAGAACTCTTTCCAAGTGCTAAAATTTCTTTAGACAGATTTCATTTAGTTCAATTAATTAGCAGAAGTTTTAATAAAACAAGAATAAAAACAATGAACCAATATAAGACTAGCAATGAAAGATACTATAACAAATTAAAAAAATTTTGGTCTCTTCTCCTAAAAAATTGTTTAAAACTAAAAAATGAGAGAATTAGTAGAGGAAGAACGTTTGCTTATTCAATGCTTTCAGAAGAGGAAATGGTTAATATAATTTTATTACAAAATAATGAGTTAAAAATATCTTATAAACTTTATTAAGAGATTTTAATCTCTATTCAAGATAGGAAATTTAATAAATTTAAAACAATAATTGAAGAATACTATTCTCTTTTTAATAAATTAATGAAAACCTCATTAAAAACATTTAAAAAACATCTAGAATATATTGAAAATAGTTTAAGTTATAACTATAATAATGGATTAATAGAAAGAATTAACAGAAAAATAAAGACACTAAAAAGAGTCGCTTATGGATAAGTTTTTATCATTTTAGAGCAAGAATTTTAATAATTAATAAATTATTGGTAACAAAATAACTCTAGAGGAAAATCCACTGGAGTTATATAAAAATTTATTTGTTTTTACTAACATAATTTGACAAAGAGCTAAAGTAACTACTCAGCTGTGAGTTTTTACAAAAAATAAAAAATAGCCAAATAGA
>JAHHTB010000300.1 GCA_020024855.1 Fusobacterium sp. | reverse complement strand
TAATAAAAGTGTTAAATTCGTGATTTTTATGATATAATAAAAGTGTTAAATTCGTGATTTTTGGAGGTGTATTATGTTAAAAAGAAAATTATATAAAACTTTGTTAGAGTGGAAAAATAATGACAAAGGAACTACAGCTCTTCTTATAGATGGAGCTAGAAGAATTGGAAAAAGTTATATTTGTGAAGAATTTGGAAAAAATGAGTATAAAAGTTATATTCTTATAGACTTTGGAAATATTTCTAAGGAAATAGTAGATGTTTTTGAAAATGAAAGTTCAAATTTAGATTTATTTTTTATGAAAATTTCAGCTTTCTATGGAATAAGATTGTATGAAAGGGAAAGTTTAATTATTTTTGATGAAATTCAACAATTTCCAAGAGCGAGACAACTTATAAAATATTTAGTTAAAGATGGAAGATATGATTATATAGAAACAGGTTCTTTGCTTTCTTTAAAAAGAAATACAGAAAACATAATACTGCCTTCAGAAGAAAAACATATAGAAATGTTTCCTCTTGATTTTGAAGAATTTTTATGGGCTTTAGGTGATACAGTGACAGTACCATTATTAAAAGAATTTTTTATTAAAAAATTGCCTTTAGGTCAAGCACTTCATAGAAAAATTATGAATGATTTTAGACAATATATTTTAGTTGGGGGAATGCCACAAGCTATTAATAAATATTTAGAAACTAAAAATTTTGCAGATGTTGATGATGTTAAAAGAAATATTTTAAATTTATATAGGAATGATATTGGAAAATTTGCAAAAGGTTATGAAAATAAAGTTATTTCTATCTTTGATGAAATACCAAGTCAACTTTCTAAAAAAGAAAAAAAATATAGATTAAGTGCTATAACTAAAGAAGCTAGATATAGAGAATATGAAGATTCATTTATGTGGTTAAATGATGCAATGATTACCAATACTTGCTATAACTCTACTGATCCAAATGTAGGATTTAGTTTAAATAAAGATTCTTCTACAAGAAAATGTTATATGATGGATACTGGACTTTTAGTTACTCAAACTTTTATGGATAGTGATTATACAGAAAATGATTTATACAAAGCAGTTTTATTTAATAAATTAAATATTAATGAAGGAATGCTGATGGAAAATATAGTGGCTCAAGTTTTAAGGACAAATGGACATAGATTATTCTTTTATTCTAAAAGTGATAATGAAGATAGAAGTAATAATATGGAGTTAGATTTTCTTATAAAAGATAAAGAAAATTTAAAGAAAATAGCAGTTATAGAGGTAAAATCATCAACATATAAAAAACATTCTTCTCTTGATAAATTTAGAACTAAATATAAAGAAAGAATCGGAACTTCATATATTCTTTATCAAAAAGACTTAATGATAAGAGATGAAGTAATACATTTACCAATTTATATGAGTATATTTTTATAATAAAAAATTTATCATAATGAGCAAGAAGTCATTTCTATTATAGAGAGTGTATGGATTGCTCTATTGTTTTTTTTTTGAAAGTTTTGCAACATATAAAATGATAGGCTCTTTTTCAAATGGAATTTTAGAAGAGATTAACTGTAAAATTAAAGCATTAAAAAGAGTAGCTTATGGATACAAAAGTTTCTTTTATTTTAGAAACAGAATACTAATACAAGGAAATATTTTAACAGTAAAATAACCTTAATGCTAAAAATCAACATTAAGGTTATTAT
>JAHHTB010000299.1 GCA_020024855.1 Fusobacterium sp. | reverse complement strand
AAGGGATAGATTTAAAAATAGAAAAAGGTGAAGTAGTATCTATAATAGGTCCTTCTGGTAGTGGAAAATCTACATTTTTGAGATGTATGATAGGATTGGAAGAAATTGAATCAGGAAATATTTTAACCCCATCTAAAAATAAAATGGGAATGGTTTTTCAATCTTTTAATCTTTTTCCTCATAAAACAGTAGCACAAAATATTATGGAGTCTCTTGTGATTGTTGATAAGATAGAAAAGAAAAAAGCAAGAGAGATAGCAATTAGTCTTCTTGGTAAAGTCGGTTTAAAAGATAAAGCAGATGTTTATCCAAAAACTTTATCTGGTGGACAAAAACAAAGAGTTGCTATTGCAAGAGCCTTAGCTAAAAATCCAGAAGTTCTCCTTTTTGATGAACCAACATCAGCTCTTGACCCTGAAATGGTAAAAGAGGTTTTAAATGTAATCTCTTATTTAAGAAATACAAGCAGTATTACAATGGTTATTGTTAGTCATGAAATTGACTTTGTAAATAAAATTTCAGATAGAATAGTTGTAATGGAAAAAGGTAAAATAAAGGAAGTGATAGATAATAAAATAAAAAATTAGAAAATTATGTAAAAAGAGCTATTATATAAATTTATAATAGCTCTTAAAAAAATTATGCACTATGTTTTAAGTTTTTATTTTTTTCAAAAACAGGTTTAAATCTTTCAAATATTTCATGAACACTTACAATATCATTTATTTTCCAAGCATCTTTTCCAGCAAAGAATAAACCATTTTCATAATCTCCAGAATGTCCAGCTACAAGTGAATTATTAACACAGAATTTTCTAGAGCAATGTTTCAAACAGCTAGAGCAACTTTTTGGAGTTAGTTTTTCTTCTCTTAAAAGTTTTTCAGCATAAGGTGTTCTTATAGCATTAGCAGGTAACCCGACAGAACTCATAATTCTAACAATGTCTCCCTCTTTAGAATTTACATACATATTTTTAAATTTATCACTTACATTACATTCATGAGTTGCTACAAAACGACTACCCATTTGAACTCCAGTTGTACCAAGAGAAAGCATTCTTTTTGCATCTTCAGGTGTAATAACTCCACCAGCACCAAAAACAGGAATTTTTATACTATTTGTAATTTCTTGCATAATATCCCATGAATCAAGGTCAGTTCCAAGATGTCCTCCAGCATTTCCACCTTCAACAACTATGGCATCTGCTCCAAGTTTTTCAGCAATTTTTGCAAGTTTTAAAGAAGAAACAATAGGGAAAAGTTTAACACCTGTTCCTTTTACCATAGAAAAAATATCTCTTGAAAATCCAGCACCACAGATAATAACATCAACTTTTTCTTCAATACAAACATTTACAAGATTAATAAAATCACTAGTAGCAAACATAATATTTACTCCTAAAGCTCCACTTTTATTTATAATTAATTCTCTAGCTTTTCTTATTTCTTCTCTTAGTTCTTCAAGTGGTAATGCAGTTCCAGCAATTACTCCTATTCCTCCTTCATTAGCAACAGCAGCAGCTAATTTAGACATAGAACATCTTATTGCCATTCCCCCTTGAATTATTGGTGTAGTTATTTTTAAACCATTTATATTTAACATTAAAATCCTCCTATTTAAAAGTAGTTATGTGTATATTATAACATCGTTATTAAAAAAAATAAACAAATAAATTACACATGTTTTTTAAAAAATATTAAATTTTTAATT
>JAHHTB010000298.1 GCA_020024855.1 Fusobacterium sp. | reverse complement strand
GTGTTAATTATGTAAAATTTTGGTGTTAATTTTGTAAAAAAAGGGTGTTAATACTTCCTTATATATATAAATAAATATTTTTTAAACTATTATTTAAATTATTTTTTAAATTTATTTTAAATTATCTTATCTTATTAATCTTCTAATTATTTAATTTAAAAATACTAAAGATATTAGTGAATTATTATATTAGTATGTCTATTAATACTTAAATACTTTAAATAAGATTAGTATGCTAAATAATAATAGTAAAAACATAAATTACTATTCTTTGTAATTAATAACTTAAATATAAAATTACTAAAATTATTGTTAAGTTAAATCAATAACCACTTTATTTAAAAAATTAAAAAATAAAAATAAGGTTAAATAAGACCATTTTTTATTTTGGTTTAATAATTTATACTTAAAATAAGTTAATTGCTTTTTAAAATGCCTTAAAATGCAAAAAAATGAGATATTTTTAGTAATTGAAAAACTTTTTAAAGATAATTTTTACAGCGGTTGACTTTTTTAGCTTGTTTTTTAAGCAAAAAGCATTTAAGTATTCAAGATCTTTTTTGGTTATGTAAGCTTGTAATAAAACAGAATCTTTATCACTTATGGTTTCAACGGTTGGAATATTGGAATAATCAACATCTTCCATAGGCATTTCTAAAATCTTAATTTTTTCATTATTAGTATTTTTATATTTTGGTTCTTCAATGATGTCTTTTGTGTATGCATCAAAATCTGCATGATCAATTAAATTCTTTTTTTCTTTTTTATTCATTTTGTATTTATCTCTATATTTATATTTTATTTATAAAATGTTTATGTATTGTAAATTATTCAACTATATTTTTTGTTATATCAATAATTTCTTGTTTTAATCTATTTACCAATTCACTTTTTGATTTTGCATAAATTAATGGAACATTTTCGCTAGCAACAATTAATGAACTTTTAGTACTATATGAAATTTGAGTAGGTAATAATTCGATTTTAGGATCACTAACTGAATTCATATAGCTTTCGATTAATGCTAAATATTCATTATGTAATCTGTTTCTTCTATTAAATTTAGTAGCAACAGCAAATATTTTTCTTTGCTTATTCTTAAAATTATTCTTTAGCATTTTAACAATATTCATTAATCCATTAATCGCATATTTATCTGGTTCAAACGGAATTAATAATCTATCTGATTCTGAAATAGCTAATGCTGTTAAAGTATTAATCATTGGTGCAGTATCTATAACTACATAGTCATAGATTTTATTTAGATTATCTAATAATTTTTTTATTGTTCCATTTTTAACCTTATTGGATAAAAGATTTCTATCATATTCATTAAGCAAATAATCAGAATAGATGATATTTAAATTATTAATATTATTTTTCTTAAAGTATTCATTAATATCTTGATCAATAACATCCTTTAATGTTGCTTTGTTAACTAAGAAATCGGTTATCGTAAAATCTAATCCTTTATTTATTTCTCTAGAAGTTTTAAAAGTGTTAGCTATATTGCTTTGTCCATCTAAATCGATTAAACAAACTTTATGTTCTTTAGCTAATTCACAAGCAATATTAGTAGCTAAAGTTGTTTTTAAAACTCCCCCCTTATTGTTTGAAATACAAATTATCATAAATATTCTCCTTATTATTAATATATCATTTATTTATTTTTTAAAAAGTTTTTAATAAATATAAGGTTTATATATTTATTTATAAAATATT
>JAHHTB010000297.1 GCA_020024855.1 Fusobacterium sp. | reverse complement strand
CTTTATTATTTTTATTTGTTATATTTCTTATATCCTTTTATTGCGTCATCAAGAACTTTGTCAGCTTCTTTTTTTCCAGCAAATCCACTAACTTTCATATCTTCTCCAACACCTTTATAATTTATAAACCAAGTTTGAAGAATTTCTAAAGTTCCAGGAAATTGTTTTTTTAGCTCAGAAACAGTATTAATATTTTCAAATACAGATCCTTCAGCAACAGCAATAAGCTTATCATCAGTTTCTCCATGATCTTTCATGTACATTACTCCGATAAGTTTTCCTTTTACATAAGCTCCTCTTGGAACAGCCTCTCCTAAAAGTAAAACATCAAGTGGATCTCCATCTCCACCAACTTCTTTAGATAAAAGAGTTTGAGGAATCATTCCATAGTTTGCTGGATATGGAAGATATTGAACTATACGAGGAACACCTTTTTTAAATTCCCAGTCAAGATTTCCAGTTTCTTTATTTACTTCCCATTTTCCGTTTGTTCCTGATGGTATTTCCACTAGAATATTTATACTTCCATCATTATTTTTTGTAGGCATAGCAGTAATAAGATTTTTTTCAGATTTTAAAGTATATTTTCCATCAGCAATTAATTTTTCAGAATGATTAACTGCAACATTTTCACCAAATGCTAAGGCACTTACTAATACAGATAAGATACAAACTTTTTTTAATAACATTTTTTTCCCTCCAAGAATATTTATTTTTCTATATTATATATTTTCTTTGTTAAATAAATATTTCTTTTTTGTTAAAAAGTCGTAAAATTATTTATAAGTTTTTTGTAATTAGGATTAGAGTTATTTTATTGATTTTTTATTTAAGTCCTAAAAGTTTTAGAAGTTCATCATTATTAGCATTTCCATAATAATTTTCATCATAGTCATAAGAGTGATTTTTACCGTATTTTTTATTATTAAAAGTTCCATTTAGAGCTTTCTTAAGATTATCAACTTTAAAAATAGCATTTACACTAAAATAGTTTTGAACAAAATCGCTTTTACTCATAATCTCAAAAGCTTTAAAAATATTATCAATACCAAGAGAGTTGATACAATTTAAGATAATATCTTTTGAGGGTTTAAATTTATAGCTAGGGAGATTAAGCTCCTCATATTTTTCAAAAATATTATCAATAACAGAAGAAAAATTTTTCTGTGTGTGTAAGTTATTTTCCTCTCCTATAGAATAATCACTTATAGAATAATTTTCTATAGAAGTATTATTTATAGAAGTATCTTTGATATGACAAGCTGTCATTTGCTCAATTGTTACTTTGTCATATGGGTTATGACACTTTGTCACTTTTGTAGATGTTTTTGTCATTTGATTATTTTTATTTTCACTTGATATATTTTCATTTTGTTTTGAAGAATTTAGAGGAGCAAATTCTATATAATTTTCTCCAGGAGCAAGATACATATATTTTCCAGATTTTCCATTTCTAGAATTAAAAACAACTTTTTTCAAAATACCTTTTTCAATAAAATTATCAATTTTTCTGATAATAGTTCTAGTACTTCCAAGAATTTTAACTTGTTCGATGATATATCCATAAGTAAGCCACATATATTTATCATTTTCAACAATTATATAATTAAGAGTTTTTGCAAAACTGAAATACATATCCATAATGGTTCTTAAAAGAATAACATCATTTCCATCAAGCTCATATTTGATTAAAGCATTTTGATTAAATCCACAAATATTAAATTTCATCT
>JAHHTB010000296.1 GCA_020024855.1 Fusobacterium sp. | reverse complement strand
TTAACTCTTTACTACAAAGAAAAATTAAAAGATAGAAACATAGAAGACATGAAAAATGAAATAGCTGAAAAAGATAAGAAAATAAAAGAACTATCAGATGAAAAATATAAGATTAGTAAGCTAAATCATGAATTTGATAATAGACAAAAAGCACTAAAGCTAAAGTTACAAGAATTTATCAATAATTCTAATATAGAAACAGGTTCTGAAATATCGATTCTTTCAGATATAGAAAATCTATCTAAAGAATATGTTGGAAAAATAGAAGATATTAAAAAATTAGATAAATTACCAACAACAGAGATTGATGAAATAGATGATATGTTTAGATATATGCAAGTAGAATGTAAGAAAAATAATATTGATTTCAAATTACAAGTAAACGGAAATATACACCACATGGTAAATAAACTAATTCCACAAAATAAATTAGTAACACTAATAGGTGATCATCTAAAAGATGCAATAATAGCAATAAATTCTAGTGATAATAAATTTAGAAGTATATTTGCATTTATTGGGAAGAAAGAGGATTATTATGAATTTAGTGTATTAGATAGTGGAATAGAATTTGAAAATAATACTTTATTAAAGTTAGGACTAAAACCAATAACGACACATAAGGATAGTGGTGGTACAGGATTCGGATTTATGACTACATTTGAAACAATGAAAGAAACAAATGCTAGTTTAATAATTGAAGAAAAACATGAAATGACTGATAATGATTATACAAAATCAGTAACGATAAGATTTGATGGTAAAAATGAATATAGAATTTCTTCATATAAAGCAAAAGAAATTTTAAAAAATATGAAAGATAATAGAATAATATTAGATTTTCTAAAATAATTATTGCAATAAAGTAATTGTAATGGTAATATAATAATATAAATATTACTGAAGGTGGAAATATTATGAAAAAAACTAAAGAACAAGATAAATTAGAAGAAAAAATAGAAGAACAAAAAAATATAATTAATGAAATATTAAAATTTGATTCAATAGAAGATGCTTATGAAATTGAAAGAGTTGCAATTGGACGTAAATTTTGTAAAAAAGGTGAAAGATTACAAGATATTTGTATTGAAGAAATAGAAAGCAATATATGTAAAAAAAGCAAAAATATAATATTAAAATTGTATTTACATTATAAAAATAAGAAAGATAAAAATAGATTTTTATTAGAAAGTAGAACAACTAGCACAATAAGAAAAGTTGCACAAGAAGTTTTAAAGAATACTGAAAATATTGAATCTGTTGAAGAATCAGATATAATAAAAGAAGTAAGAAATATTATATTAGACAAAGTAAAAGAATATAAAAAAAGTAAGAAATAAATGTAAAATGAATTTTAAATAAATAATAAGTCAAGGAATTCCTTGGCTTATATTTTATGAATTATATAAGTTTTTTTCATATAATTCATCAACATAAATATCTTTTGTAACATTAGAATTTAAAAATCCAACTCTAGCTTTATCATTGTGAAGTTCTTGAATCCAAATAGGTTCATCATTATAATAAACCTCATGTATTTTTTTATTTTTTAAAATATCAATAGCTCTTTTTGTAGTCATAAAAATCCTCCTAGCAAAATAATTTCAAAAATATTAATAAATTTAATATAATTATATCCAAATTTTGAAAAAATATGATACAATATATAAACTGAGAAGAAAAAGAAAGGAATTTTAATATGAAAGTTATAGAAAAATATAAAGAAGAAATAGAAGAAT
>JAHHTB010000030.1 GCA_020024855.1 Fusobacterium sp. | reverse complement strand
ATAAAAGATTTTTTAAAATTTATAAATATTTTTTTATTTTTTATATTAAAAAAGGAGGATTACCTCCTTTTTTAATTATTCCATTGTTATTTGATATTTTTTTATATCTTCTTCTATTTTATTTTTATCAATTATATCCACATGTAAAGGCTCTTCATTTAAAAATATCTCAATAGATTGCTCACCTTTAAATTTACAATATCTTGAGAAAAGATTTTTAGCAAACTCTTTTTCAGTCTCTAAAAGTTCACCATATCCTAAAATATATGGTCCACCTACACCTTTTCCTCTTATAAACATAGAACCTATCTCTTTATATTTTACTATCTCATCATTATCTTCTTTTGTTCTTCCTACAAAAAGATATCTTCCTTCAGAAAATCTAAAGAATCTTCCTTTTTTAAGTAGATGGAAAATTTTTGAATTTTCTTCTTCAAGGAATCCATCTTGTTCTATAAGTTTTAATCTCTTAGAATATCCTGGATCTGTTAATAGACAACCACCAGCTGGAGTAGGATAATCAACTAATCCCATTTGTTCAGCTATTTCTATCTGTCTTTTTCTACTTCTTCCTGAAATATCTAAAAGTTGCTCTCTATCAACTAATCCATCTATTTCTGGTTTACTTGGTGGAAGAAGTTTTGCTGATAATGGTCTTATTATTAAATCTTCTAGTTTAGATAAACCTTTTACTTTTTCAAGAGCTTGATAGTTTTGGGACATTGGTCTTTGTCCTAAAACTTCTCCTGAAATAAGGAAATCTGCATCATATTTTTCTAAAAGTTCCCCAGCAAATTTAAACATAAGAGCATGACAATCAATACAAGGGTTCATATTTTTCCCTCTTCCATATACTGGATTTTTCATCATTTCTATATGCTTTTGGCTAAAATCTACATATTCTAATTGTACACCAAGTTGTTTTGCCATAGCCTCAGCCTTTTCATTTTTTCCTCCAAAAAAGTGAGATACAAAGTTAAGAGCTATAACTTCTATTCCTTGATTTTTAATTAATTTTATTGCTAGTGCACTATCAAGCCCTCCTGAAAATAGTGCTAATGCTTTTACATTTTTTTTCACTAATTTAAACCCCTCTTACTTATTTTATATTTTTAAAAATGATTTCTCTTTTCTATCATTTTCTCCATCAAAAAATACATTTATATTTTTTGGAACAGACACATATACATTTTTACTAATTTCTATTAATTTTGCTTCTTTTATACTCATTGCACCACTTAAAAAATCTATTATTCTTTGAGCTGTTTCTGTATCAAGATGCTCAAGGTTAAGAGTTACAGTTTTATCATCTTTTATATAGTTTGCTATTTTTTTACAGTCCTCAAATCTTTTTGGATCAATTATAACACTCTGATAACCAGAAGTATCAACTGCTTTTTCTTTCTCTTTTTCTTTAACTTTTTTTTCTTGTTTAGATTTTTTGAATAGACCTGGAGTTGCTTCAGCTTGTTTAGTTTCTTCCTCTGCATTTTTTTGAATATCAATATCTATTATTCCTGTATTTTCTGCTGTGTCTTCTCCTTCTCCCATTCCTAATATCTCTTTAAAACTTCTGAATTTATTTATTAATTTATCATTATTACTCATGGTTCCTCCTAATTATATAATTTTGTTCCAACTCTTATGATTGTAGATCCCTCTTCTAAAGCTATTCTATAATCATGACTCATACCCATAGAAAGTTCTGTTAATTTTCCATCAAAGTATTTCTCATTAAGTTCATCTTTAATCTCTCTTAATTTTCTAAAACTAGCCCTTATTTTATCTTCATCTGTAACATTTGGAGCCATTGTCATAAGCCCTTTTATGTTTATATTTTGAAGTTTCATTAATTCAGGTAGCTCCTTATAAAACTCATCTAAGTCGTATCCCTCTTTGCTATCTTCACCACTTAAATTTATTTCAATAAGAACATCTAGTTTTCTTCCACAGGCTAAGGCTCTTTTATCTACCTCTTGTGCAAGAGAAAGCTTATTTATAGAGTGTATCATACAAACATAATCTATTATATATTTAACTTTATTTTTTTGTAAATTTCCTATAAAGTTCCAACTAATCTTATCTTTTACATCAGCCATAAGTTCCCTTTTAGCTTCTAAAACTTGAACTCTATTTTCACCAAAATCAAAAACACCATTTTCCATAAGTTCTTCCAATTCAGCTCTACCAACATTAGGATATTTTGTTACAGCTACAAGTTTTACCTTTTCTGGATTTTTTGAATATTTTTTTATATCCTCCAAAATTTCATTTACATTTTTTGTAACTACTCCCATTCTACTCACCCACTTTATATAAGTTTTTCAAAAACATCATTAGCTAAAAATACTCCCTTTCTAGTGAGAACATATCTATCTAATCTCTTTTCAATAAAACCATCTTTCTCCAATTCTTTATAAATTTCTAAATATTTTTTAATTGAAGATGGGATAATCCCCTCTTGTAAAAGACGAAGTCCTAGAATGTGTCTATATTCTTCTTTCATTTCTTCATTGACTTCTTCCACTTCTAAAACAGGTTTTTTCCCTATTAATATACTATCATAATAATCTGTAAATTTCATCTTGTTTTTATATCTTATTCCATCAATATACCCTGAAGCTCCTATTCCTATTCCAACATATTCTTCATTTCTCCAATATTTTGAATTGTGTTGTGCCTCTTTTCCTTTTTTACAAAAATTAGATATTTCATAATGTTCATAACCCATTTTTGTTGAATAATCTATTATCATCTCATACATAGATGCCTCTAAATCGTTGTCAGTTTCCTTATACTCACCCTTTTCTAACTTTTCAAAAAATTTTGTATCAGGCTCCCAGATAAGAGAATATATTGAAAAATGTTCTGGATTTAAAGATACCATCTTTTCTAAATCTTCTCTTACCTCATCTAAAGTTTGCTCTGGTAATGAAAACATAAGGTCAAGACTTATATTATTAAATCCAGCCTTTCTTGCTGTAAAATATGCTTCCTCTCCCTCATGTGAACTATGAAGTCTACCAAGTTTTTTTAAAAATTTCTCATTAAAACTTTGGATTCCCATACTAAGTCTATTTATTCCAGCTTCTTTAAAACCTTTTAATTTTTCATAATCAACTGTTTTTGGGTTTGCCTCCAAAGTTACCTCTGCATTTTCATTTATATTAAGTTTTGATAAAATTCTTTTAACATCACTAGGCTCTAAAAGAGATGGTGTCCCTCCACCAAAATACACTGTGCTATAATTATATTTTGGATATAGTTCTATCTCCTTTAAAATAAAATCTACATATTTTTTTCTTTCCTCTTTTGTACTTTTAAAAGAAAGAAAATCACAATAATCACATTTCTTTACACAAAAAGGAATGTGTATATATATTGCATCTAACATTATACTCCTTTCAAAAAAAGAAGGGGTTATAAAAACCAAAAATAAAATTTTTAGCTAATTAACCCCTCTCTACTTATTATACTATTTTTTTATATTAATGAATCAACAAATTTTACAAAATTTTCTCCAAATTCTTTTAAAGTATTATCTGCTTTTTCCTTTGTTTCATCTTTAACATATATATAATATTTTATTTTTGGCTCTGTTCCAGAAGGTCTTACTGTTACTCTAGCATCTCCTTCAAGAATGAATTGTAATACATCTGACTCAGGAAGTTCAATAGTTTTTCTATTGCACTTTTCATAGTCTATTTCTATTTGTTTTTTGAAATCTCTAAAAATTAAAACTTTTCTTCCGTTTATTTCTTTAATTTCATTTTCTCTTAAAACTTCCATTATTTTAGCAATTTGTTTTGCTCCATCCATTCCTGTTTTTGTTATAGAGATAGTTGATTCTCCATACCAACCAAATTTATCATAAATCTTGTCTAATTCTAATGGAATAGATGTACCAATGCTATCATAATAAGCAGCTATTTCAGCAAGAAGTAGAGAAGCCACAACAGCATCTTTATCTCTTACATGATCGCCTTTTAAATATCCTATTGATTCCTCAAATCCAAATATATATGTTCCATCTAATTCTTTATTTTTAAATTGTTCTAATTTTTCTCCTATATATTTAAATCCTGTTAAAGTTCTCCATACTTTTACTCCATAAGCTTTTGCTATATCATCTAAAATAGGAGTTGAAACTATTGTTGATACAACAGCTCCATTTTTAGGAAGATCTTTAGTCATTTTTAAAATATAGTCCATAAAAATCATTCCAATTTGATTTCCATTTGGATAGAACCATTCACCATCTTCTTTTTTTAGAGCAAGTCCTGTTCTATCAGCATCAGGATCATTTGCTATACATACTTTTGCTCCAATTTCATCAGCAAGTTTTGTAGAAAGAGCAAATACTTTGTAATCCTCAGGGTTTGCATAAGGACATGTAGGGAACATTCCATCTGGTTCTTCCTGTTCTTTTACAGTATAAACACTTTCAAATCCCATTTCCTTTAAAATTCTTTGTACAGGTCTTCTTCCTGTTCCATGTAAAGGAGAGTAAACTATTTTAAAATCTTTTTTACCTGGAATCTCAGTAATTATTGCTTCTTTTTTCACTTCTTCTATAAATCTATCATCTATTTCTTTCCCAATTATAACAAGAAGTCCTTTATCTTTTGCTTCATCTTCTGTTATCATTTTTATATCTTCAAATTTTTCAACATTATTTACTTCATTTACTATTCCACTTGCTTGAGGTTCAACAATCTGTCCTCCAATATCCCAATATACTTTATATCCATTATATTCTTGTGGATTATGTGATGCTGTTACCATTACCCCAGCTTGACATTTTAATTCTCTAACAGCAAATGAAAGTTCTGGTGTACTTCTTAAAGATTCATATAAATATGCCTTTATTCCATTTCCAGCAAGAACAAGAGCTGTGTTTATAGCATATTCAGTAGAACCTATTCTACAATCATAAGCTATTGCAACTCCTTTTTCCATTCCTTCTTTTCCTGTTGTTTTTATTATATAGTTAGCAAGTCCTTGAGTTGCTTTTCTAATCATATATTTATTTATTCTGTTAGTTCCGATACCTCTTATACCTCTCATACCTGCTGTACCAAAACTAATATTTGTATAAAATTTTTCTTCTATCTCTTTTTCATTATTTTCTATTAATCTAAGTTCTTCTCTATCCGCCTCATCAAGATAATCTGAATTCAGCCATAATTCATATGCTTCTCTTATTTTTTTATCCATTTTCCACATCTCCTTGTGTCAATAATATGTATTAATATTTTACAAAACTTTTGTAAAAATATCTAGATGTTTTTTCTTTTCTTAATAAAACTTTATTTACTAAACAAAAAAAGCAGAGAAAAATTTTCTCTGCCTTTAAAAATTTTTTATAAAAATAAATTAATAATTAGTTGCTCTTACTCTAAAATAATCTTGAGGGTGATCACATACTGGGCATTTTAATGGAGCAGTTGTTCCAATATGTAAATGTCCACAGTTTCCACATTCCCATACAACTATATCAAGTTTTTTAAATACTGTTTTGTTTTCTACATTTTCTAATAGTTTTCTATATCTTTCTTCATGTTCTTTTTCAATAGCTGCTACTCCTTCCATAAGTATAGCTATTCTTTCAAATCCCTCTTCTCTTGCTTCTTTTGCAAAAGTTGCATACATATCAGTCCACTCATAGTTTTCACCTGTAGCTGCATCTTTTAAATTTTCAATAGTTGAAGGCATTCCATCATGTAATAATTTAAACCAAATTTTAGCATGTTCTTTTTCATTATTAGCAGTTGCTTCAAAAAGTTCTGCTATTTGAACATATCCTTCTTTTTTTGCTTTTGATGCATAGTAAGTGTATTTATTTCTTGCTTGAGATTCTCCTGCAAATGCTGTCCAAAGATTTTTTTCTGTTTTAGTTCCTTTTAAGTTCATAAAAATTCCTCCTATACTTTAATTTCTATTACTTTATATTTAAATGTTATCATACTAAATTTAAATTGTCAAGAAATAATTTTAATTTTGTAATGATTACATTTTTATAAATTTTGTGAATTTTTTTATTAATTTTTAGATGTAATTATTTCTCTTTTAGTTTATTTTTTTATTTTTTATTTAAAATAAAAAATGATATAATAATATTTGAAAATTTATTTAAGGAGGAAATATGCAAAATCCAAAAACTGCTCTTGAACTTATGAAAGCAAGATACAATGCATATGTTCAAGGTGATATTGATTTTATAAAAAATACACATGATCCTAAAACTGCTTTTGGAATAGATTGGAACGAAGTAAAAGAATGGTCAAAAAATTCTAAATGGCTTGGTTTAGAAATTATCAGTACTTTTAAAGGTGGAATTTCTGACTCTGATGGAATTGTAGAATTTAAAGCAAAATATATTGATCTTATTACTAATGAAGAAGTTATCCATCATGAGAGAAGCTACTTTGTAAAAAAAGGAAAACAATGGTATTATAAAGGGTGGCTACCTATTTTAAAATAATTTTAAGGAGAACATATGAAACTATATGATCTTACTCATAAAATAGAAAATAATATGACTGTGTTTTGTGAAAAAGAAAAACCTTCTATCACTAATCTTTTTTCAATAAAAAATGATGGCTTTAATGTAACAAACTTACATCTTTCTTCACATATAGGAACTCATATTGATGCCCCTTTACATATGATTAAAGATGGTAAAAATATCTGTGATTTTCCTGTTGAAAAATTTTTTGGAAAAGGTTTTTGTATTGAATTTAATAGTTTAAATGAGATTAATCTTGATTTAGAAAAACTTAAAGATATTGATTTTCTTCTTATTCACACTGGGTGGGATAAGTTTTGGAATAGTGATAAATATTTTAAAAACTATCCAATTATTTCAAATAAAATAATAAATATACTTTCAACTTCTAATTTAAAAGGTATTGGAATTGATTGTATATCAAGTGATTCATATGATTCTTGTGATTTAGAAAATCATAAAATTCTTTTAAAAAATAATAAAATTATTGTGGAAAATTTATGTTCTCTTAAAAATCTTATTGGTAAATATTTTTATTTTTCATGTCTACCTTTAAAAGTGGAAGCCGATGGCTGTCCAGTAAGAGCTACTGCAATAATATTTAAATAAATTTAGGGGGTATAAAATGTCAGGAAAAATAAATTTTTATTATGGTGTTGTTGGTTCAAGAAAATCATCTGAACTACTTTTAACAGCTCATAGAAATAAAAGTGTTGGAAAAAAAGTTGAAGTTTTTCAACCTTATAGAAATAATAGAGATGGAAATGTAATTTCAAGTAGAGCTATGGAATATAAAATTCCTGCTGTAGTTGTTAAAGATGATTTTGATTTTTATAAATATTGCACTGAAAATAAATTTGACTTAATACTTGTTGATGAGTTTCAATTTTTATCAAAGGATCACTGTGATCAACTTGTTCAACTTATGATTGATACAGATATTAATATCTTCCTTTATGGACTTTTAAGCAATTTTAGAGGGGAACTTTTCCCAACAGTTGCCTATATGTTACCTTTTATGACTACTCTCAATGAAATAAAAACAGTATGTGGACATTGCGGAAAAAGAAAAGCTACAATGAATGTTATGATAGGAAACATGGAAGCTGATAAAGATGGTATCTCTATTGGAAATCATTTTAATGGAGTTTGTGCTGTTTGCTTTAAAGAACTTAGTAAAAAATAAAAATGCAAGGGAATATTTATCCCTTGCAAATTTTTATTCATTTCCTCTAGCTCTACTTTTGAGTTATGATTTTTTCTCTTTTTGATTTTTCTTTTTCAGATTTAATTTTTTCTTCTGTATTTTCTGTCCCTATTCTTCTATAAGAAAATGAATATGATATTCATCTTCTACTTTAGTTTGTGCCTCTTTCCATTCTTCTAACTGTGCTTTTGCTTTCTCATCGTTTTCATTTATCTTAAGTTTTAAATCTTTTAAAATTTCCTTATATTCTACAAATATTTTTTCATCATTTGTTTTTATTATTTTTTTTAAAAATCTTTCTTTCTCATCTTGGCTGTCATACTTAAATTCATCTTTACTACCACAACCTACAAGTAATAATAAACTTAAGATTGCTAAAAATTTCTTCATAGTATCACTCCCTATTATTATATAATAATTAAAAAAATAGAAAAAAGGAACAATTATATATTGTGCTTTTTTAGTTAATCATCATCTTCATCATCGTCGTCGTCATCTTCATCTATATTTTTTCTATATTTTTCAGATAACTCTTTATGAAGTTCTCTCCACTCTATTAATTGCTCTAATGCCTCATTATCTTTATACGCTTTTTTAGTTAAATCCTCTAATATAGACTGCCACTCATCAAATAATTCCTCTTCCTCTAAACCTCTAGCTAAGACTTCAATTAAAAATATCTCTTTATCTTTTCTAGTTCTGTATTTAAATTCCTCTTTCTTAGCATAACTATAACTTACTAAGACAATAAATAATAAAATCATTAACTTCTTTTTCATTTTTTCACTCTCCTTTCCAAGCCATTAATTTAATAAAAAAGGGCTGTGCATATTACACAGCTTTTTTTAATTTTCTTGTAAATAACCTTTTTCTCTTAACTCTTTTTCTATAAGGTTAAGAGTTTCTTCACTATCAGCCTCTACTTTATGAAAATGTTTTCCAAAAGTAAGATTTTTTAATGGTGTTGATGCTCCATTTTTTATTTTTTCTAAAAACTCTTTTACTTTTCTTCTTGAATTTATATTTAACTCTGCAGAAAGATTTCCATAAATCTCATGTTCCACAAAAACATTTACTACATTTCCACCAAAATCAACAATTATATTTAGTTCATCTTCCATCTGACTATCAGAATGAGAAACAGAAAAAGCTCTACTAAAAACCTGAGATTCACCTTGTAAAATATATCCTCTTGTAGTTGAATATATCTCATTATTTTCTGCACGAAGAAGAGCTATATCTTGAACTATCACCTGTCTACTCACATTATATTTTTTTGCTAGCTCTGTTCCTGATATAGGTACCTTAGTCCCTCTTATAGTATTTAAGATTTCTCTACGTCTTTCTTTTCCTGTCATATTTTCCTCTCTATTTTTCTAACACACAAAGATTTTTTAAAGAAACATCAAGTATGGGAGCAGAGTGAGTTAGAGCACCACTAGAAATATAGTCAACCCCTGTTTCTATAACTTTTTTTATATTTTCTTTTGTTATATTACCTGAGCATTCTATTTCAGCTTTTCCATCTACTAACTTAACTGCCTCTTTCATCATTTCAGGAGTCATATTATCAAGCATTATAATATCTGCCCCTGCCTCTAATGCCTCTTTTACCATCTCAAGATTTTCAACCTCCACCTCTATCTTTCTTACAAAAGGAGCATATTCCTTTGCCATTTTAATAGCATTCTTCACTCCCTTTGCTGCATCAATATGGTTATCTTTTAAAAGAATTCCATCAGAAAGATTATAACGATGATTATTTCCACCACCAACTTTAACAGCATATTTTTCAAAAATACGCATATTTGGAGTTGTTTTTCTTGTATCTAAAAGTTTAACCTTACTTCCTTCCAGTAATTTTATCACACTGTTTGTATAAGTTGCAATACCACTCATTCTTTGTAAATAATTTAAAGCTGTTCTTTCTCCTGAAAGTAAAACTCTTATATCCCCTATAACTTCTGCAAGAATTTCACCTTTTTTTACATAATCTCCATCTTTTTTATAAAATTTTACTTCTGTTTTTTCATCAAGAAGATAAAATGTTCTTGCAAAAACAGAAAGCCCTGCAATTACTCCATCTTGCTTACAAATAAGGTGAACACTTCCTTTTTTGTACTCTCTCATAATAGAGTTTGTTGTTATATCTTCACTTGATATATCTTCTTCAAGAGCCATAAGAATAAGTTTATCCACATTCATTTTCATTGTTATCTCATTCATCTTATATATTCTCCTTTAAAACCCTATCTTTTTTTATCTCATCTAAAACTATATCCCTATAACTTGAAAAAAGTTTTTTGAAATTTTTATATTTTTCAACATCTATTTTTAAATTGCTATTTCTATTTTCACCTTCTTTACTACAAATATGTTTTCCAGCAATTTTACCAAAAACAAGACTTTCAAGAAGTGAATTACTTGCTAGACGATTAGCTCCATGAACTCCATTACAACTTGTTTCACCTACAGCATAAAGATTTTTCATAGATGTCATACTGTTCATATCAACATCTATTCCCCCCATAAAATAATGTTGTGCTGGTACAACAGGGATACACTCTTTTGTAGGATTATACCCCTCCTCTACACATCTTTTTACAATATTTGGAAATCTTTTTGTAATATCTATCCCATTTTCAATTATTGGTCTCATATCAAGCCACACATAATCTGTCTTATCTTTTTCCATCTGTGCTAAAATTTTTTCTGTCAGCTTGTCTCTTGGAATAAGTTCATCAGTAAAACGTTTGTAATCTTTATCATAAAGAAGTGCCCCCTCCCCTCTTACTGATTCTGACACAAGAAATCTTCTGCCTCTCTCCTTTGAAAAAAGTGTTGTTGGGTGAATTTGGATATAGCTTATATCTTTTAATTTTACATTATTTTTTTCTGCTATTGCTAAAGAATCACCTGTTAAATGAGGAAAATTTGTTGAATTTTCATAAATTCCACCTATACCACCTGTAGCAAGAACTACATCATTTGCATAAATAGGATTTATATCACCTTTCTCATCTTTTAAAACTATTCCTTCACAAATATTGTTTTCAGCTATTATATCTATCATAGTTGTATTTGTTAAAATTTCAATATTATCTCTTTTCTTAACAGCTTGTAAAAGTTTTTCTGTAATCTCCTGTCCTGTTATATCATCATGATATAAAATACGTGGTTTTGAGTGAGCTCCCTCACGAGTGTAAAGAAGTTCATTATCTTTTCTTGCAAAATCAACTCCAAAATTTAAAAGTTCATTAATTATCTCTCTTGAAGAATTTATCATTACTTCAACAGATTCCTTTTTATTTTTATAATGTCCTGCTTTCATTGTATCTTCAAAAAAATCATTAAAATCATTTTCATCTCTTAACACACAAATTCCACCTTGTGCAAGAAAAGAATCACTTTCTTCTAATTCTCCCTTTGTAATCATAAGAACTTTTTTAGTATTCTCAATATGAAGAGCTGTAAAGCAACCTGCAACTCCTGTTCCAACTATTATTACATCATATTTATTTTCCATTATTTCCTCCAAATTATTTTGCCATTATTAGCATATTTTCTAAAGGTTTATAAGCTTTATCTATAATATTATTTTCAAGGTAAACTTGAGGTTCATTTGTTTCAAGAGCCTTTATAATTTTTTCTACTGTAATTTTTTTCATGTCTATACAACTAAAATTTTTCTTTGGTAAATAGAATTTTTTATGAGGATTTTTTTCTTTTAATTCATATAAAACGCCCTCTTCTGTACAAATAATAAATTCATTTTTTATATTTTCTGATGCATATTTTATAATTCCTGATGTACTTCCTACATAATCTGCTATTTCAACTATTTCTTTTTGACATTCTGGATGTACAAGAATTTCTGCATTAGGGTATTTTTCTTTTGTATTCTTTACCTCATCAATAGTTACAGAATTATGAATATAACAATATCCATCATTAAAAATAAAATTCTTTTCTGGTACTTTTTTAGAAATATAATATGCCAAATTTTTATCTGGAATAAAAAATATATTTTTATTAGAAATATTTTTTACAATTTTTAAAGCATTAGCAGAGGTTACACATACATCAGAATGTGCTTTAAGTTCTGCTGTTGAATTTACATAACAAACTACTGCTACATCTTCATAATTTTCTCTCACTTCTTTTATTTTTTCAACTGTTGCCATATGTGCCATAGGACAATCAGCATCTTTATCTGGAAGAAGAACTGTTTTTTTAGGATTAAGAAGTTTTACACTTTCTCCCATAAAAGAAACTCCACACATAACAATTACATCTTCCTTTACCTCTCTTGCTTTCTCACTTAAAAAATATGAATCTCCAACATAATCTGCAATTTTTTGAATACTATCATCTGTATAATAATGAGCAAGTATTACTGCATTCTTTTCCTTTTTTAAACGAGCCAGTAGTTCAAAATTATTTTCCATCTCCCACCTCTGTATTTTCATTTATATTTACAACTGTCTTGTCAGTTGATAGTATAGCACAATTAACAAATTTTTTTCAAGGTTTAGTGTGATTTTTCAAAAAATAAAAAAAGAGCTGGTATTATTCAGCTCTTAATAATTTCTTTTCATAGCAATTCTTAATCTTTCTGCTAATCTATCAAATACTTTTATAGCTTTTTCTTCCAATTCCTCTACCTGTTTTTTCTCCTCATCAGAGATATTTTTATTTAATTTTTCAGCTATTAACATATGCTCTATTTTAATTGCATATTTTACATCTTCTTTTAAAACAGGCTCTTCTTGAAAATCCTCTAATTCTTCATCTATACTTTGTTCCAAATCTTTTAAAGATTCTCTTATATCTCTTATATAACTCTCATCACTTAAAAATATTTCCAATACAACAGACTCTGCAAGATATTTTACTCTACCACTTTCATAAAATTTTACTCTACCAAGTGGATACTCTGGTACTGAAGCTGTTAACATTTCTAACATCTTTTCTGTGTCAAATCTTTTTCTGTTTAGACTTCCCTCTTCCTCAATATTAATCATAGGGTAATCATCTTTTTTTGCTATTCTATACAGTTCTGAAGCTAATTTCAAATCTTCTGCTGATATAACCTCATCTGTTTTTTTATCAATGACAGTAATTTCACCACTTTTTATATACCCATCTTTTTTTATTACCTCTATTTTTGCAATTACATAGTCATTTGAAGCAACTAAAACTTTTTTTCCTTTTTTCTCAACACTCCAAGTTACCTCACCTATATTTTCTGGTAAAATAGTTTCACTATTTCTTAAAAGCCAACCTACAATTCTAGATGGTTCATAGTCTAATTTCTCCAATAAAACCTTATCTAAATATGGATTATCCTTATTTAAAGCATATGTTTCACCAATTTTAATTCTATCAATCACATATTCTTCCACTGTTTCACCATCTAAAAATGACATTTTTCTTGTATTTTTTATATAAAATTCATTACTACAAAATAATGTCAATGCCAACACTATTGCCCCAAGTATAACAGATATAATTATAATTTTCTTCATTTCTACCCCCTCACACTTAAAATTATTATAAATTATAGCAACTTATTTTATTATAATCAATCTATTTTAAAAATAAAAAATTATATTAATAATCTCTTATAAAAATGTAAATAAAAAAAAGTAGCTAAAAAATTAGCTACTTAATTATCTTTTATCTTATAGGCTTTCAAAACTTTCTAAGCACTCTTTTATAAGTTCTTTTTTCTCATCTCTTGGAACATAAACTGCAAAAATTTCTTTTCCATCTTCCCCAAAGAATCTTATAGAACAACTTTTTCTATTAAACATAGTATCAGTTACAAGGAAAATTTCCTTTATTGCTGTTATAGTAAGATGTCCTCCTACAGATGACTCAGGGTCGTGGAAATTAAAAAATCCATGCCCATAAAATCCTTTTGGAAATTTATCTTTTATTTCAAGAATTAAATTTGGAGTCATAACTAACATAAGAACTTTATCCCAACTTCTTAAAACTTCAAAAAGATCATCTATTTTTTCTACATCATACTTTCTTACAGTTGGAGCTTCTCTTAACACTTCTACAAGTGATACTCCTAACTCTTGTGCTATCTTAGAAAGTGGTGTCTTGCTATCATTTTTTAACATCTCTTTTATTTTATTTTTCATATTGCCTCCTGAATTATATTTTGACTATTAAAATATATTATATTTTAAATATTTTGTCAATGAAATATAAAAAAAGACTAAGAATATCTTTTCCTAGTCTTAAAGTGACACATTTTATACTTATATATTTCCATCTAATACATATTTTTTTATATTTTTTATAACACCACAATCATTATTATCTCCACCATTATATTTTGCTATTTTTTTTAATTCTGGGTGGGCATTATCCATAGCAAAACTATATTCTCCCTGTTTCATAAGTTCATAATCATTTAAATAATCTCCAAATACCATTGTTTCATCTTTACTTATTCCTAATTTTTCTTGAAGTACTTGAAGTCCTATTCCCTTATTTGAATCCTTATGAGTAAAATCTATCCAAATAAAACCAGATACTGCAACCTTAAAGTCCTTATTATATTTCTCTACATATGGATATGAATTTTCTTCAGCTCCTGTTAAATCACAAATTGTTATTTTAAGTGGTTCATCATCTATATTTGTTAAATCTTCAACTAACTCATATCTAGCACAATATTTTTCAACTTCTTTTATAAACTCTGGAACATTTTTTTCAATATAAGCCTTTTTCTTTCCAGAAAAAATAATATTTACATTAGGTATCTTTCTTAAGTCTTCTATAAGTTTTACAATTTTTTCTTTATCAAGGCATTTTGAATAAATCTCTTTACCATCTTCTACTATATATGACCCATTTTCAGAAAGAATTATAAGTTTCTCTTCTATTCTTTTAAAATATTCATAAATATTATAATACTGTCTTCCACTAGCTGGAACAAAATATATACCTCTTTCTTTCAATTTATAAAACATTTCCCAAAAATCATCATGTAAATTCTTATTATCATCTAATAATGTTCCATCCGTATCTGATACTAGTAATTTTACCATTTATTTTCTCCTTTAT